>NZ_JBHTVQ010000003.1:0-179736 GCF_042792855.1 Streptomyces sp. NPDC056600 | reverse complement strand
CCCCCCTGGGGGGTGGCCGCCCTTCTGCGTGCGCGCGGGGCCCGGGGCCCGCCGGCTCAGCCGAGCGGCTTGCCGGGGAGCTCCACCTTGGCGCCCAGGGCGACGAGCTTGTCCATGAAGTTCTCGTAGCCGCGGTTGATCAGCTCGATGCCGTGGACCTTGGAGGTGCCCTCCGCGGCCAGCGCGGCGATCAGGTACGAGAACCCGCCCCGCAGGTCGGGGATGACCAGGTCCGCGCCCTGCAGCCGGGTCGGGCCCGACACCACCGCGGAGTGCAGGAAGTTCCGCTGCCCGAACCGGCAGTGGGAGCCGCCCAGGCACTCGCGGTAGAGCTGGATGTGCGCGCCCATCTGGTTCAGCGCGGAGGTGAAGCCGAGGCGGGACTCGTAGACCGTCTCGTGGATGATCGACAGGCCGGTGGCCTGCGTCAGGGCGACGACCAGCGGCTGCTGCCAGTCCGTCTGGAATCCGGGGTGGACGTCCGTCTCCAGCGCGATCGACTTCAGCTCGCCGCCGGGGTGCCAGAAGCGGATGCCCTCGTCGTCGATCTCGAAGGCGCCGCCGACCTTCCGGTAGGTGTTCAGGAAGGTCATCATCGACCGCTGCTGCGCGCCGCGGACGTAGATGTTGCCGCGCGTGGCCAGCGCCGCGGACGCCCACGAGGCGGCCTCCAGGCGGTCCGGCAGCGCGCGGTGGGTGTAACCGCCCAGCTCGTCGACACCGGTGATCCGGATGGTCCGGTCGGTGTCCATCGCGATGATCGCGCCCATCTTCTGCAGCACGCAGATGAGGTCCTCGATCTCCGGCTCGACCGCCGCGTTGGAGAGCTCGGTCACACCCTCGGCCAGCACGGCCGTCAGCAGCACCTGCTCGGTGGCGCCCACCGACGGGTAGGGCAGCCGGATCTTGGTGCCGCGCAGCCGCTGCGGGGCCTCCAGGTACTGGCCGTCGGCCCGCTTCTCGATGCGCGCGCCGAACTGCCGCAGCACCTCGAAGTGGAAGTCGATCGGCCGGCCGCCGATGTCGCAGCCGCCCAGGCCCGGGATGAACGCGTGGCCCAGGCGGTGCAGCAGCGGGCCGCACAGCAGGATCGGGATGCGGGAGGAGCCGGCGTGCGCGTCGATGTCGGCGACGTTCGCGCTCTCCACGTGGGACGGGTCCATGACCAGCTCGCCCGGCTCCTCGCCGGGACGGACCGTCACGCCGTGCAGCTGCAGCAGACCCCGCACGACGCGGACGTCGCGGATGTCGGGGACGTTGCGCAGCCGGCTCGGGCCGGAACCGAGGAGGGCGGCGACCATGGCCTTCGGCACGAGGTTCTTCGCACCGCGGACACGGATCTCGCCCTCCAGCGGGGTGCCGCCATGGACAAGGAGTACGTCGTCAGAGCCGTTGACGGTCATGAATCTCGCGTTCCGATCGGATGGGCAGGGGGCCGGAAGGCCGTTTCTGGGGCGCGTCCGGAGAGCTAGCGTAATGGCCGCCCACCGCGTTGACGGAAGTCCGAGCCCGGGAGCCCGCACCCTGGCCTCCGTCGGCGATCGGCCGGCCGGCACGCAGGTGAACGGTGGGGAACGAGGTGCGTACACGGCGTCACCGGAACGTGCCGTTCACCCTGGTACCCCCTCCGGAGCTTCCCAGGCCGGCCCGATGCGCCATCATGGCGGGCATGACCGAGGTGTCCTCGCTCACAGGCCGGCTGCTCGTCGCGACGCCCGCGCTGGCGGACCCCCACTTCGCGCGCGCCGTGGTGCTGCTGCTCGACCACGACGGCCAGGGCTCGCTGGGCGTGGTGCTCAACCGGCCGACGCCGGTCGACGTGGCCGACATCCTCGACGACTGGGCGCGGTACGCGGGCGCGCCGCCGGTCGTCTTCCAGGGCGGGCCGGTCCAGCTCGACTCCGCGCTGGGCGTCGCCGTGGTCCCGGGCGGCGAGGGCCCGCCGGGCTGGCGGCGGGTGCACGGCGCCATCGGCCTGGTCGACCTGGAGACGCCGCCCGAGACGCTGGGCGCGGCGCTCGGCTCGCTGCGGATCTTCGCCGGGTACGCCGGGTGGGGCCCCGGCCAGCTGGAGGACGAGCTGACCGAGGGCGCCTGGTACGTGGTCGAGTCCGAACCGGGGGACGTCTCCTCGCCCGCCCCCGAGCGGCTGTGGCGCGACGTGCTGCGCCGCCAGCGCGGCGAGCTGGCCATGATCGCCACCTACCCGGACGACCCCTCCCTCAACTGACGCCCGCGGGCCTGCCCGGAAGCGGCGTCCGGCCCTGCCGCCACCGGCACTCGTCCCGGTACTCTTGGCACCCATGAGCACTCTCGAGCCCGAGCGCGGCACCGGCACCGGCACGCTGGTCGAACCGACCCCGAAGACGTCGCACGGCGACGGCGACCACGAGCGCTTCGCCCACTACGTCCAGAAGGACAAGATCATGGCGAGCGCGCTGGACGGCACGCCCGTCGTGGCGCTCTGCGGCAAGGTCTGGGTACCGGGGCGCGACCCCAAGAAGTACCCGGTGTGCCCCATGTGCAAGGAGATCTACGAGTCCATGGGCGCCGGCGGCGACGACCAGGGCGGCAAGGGCGGCGGCAAGGGCGGCAAGTAGCCGGACCCCGCACCGTCCGCGCCGCGTGACCATGCGCCGAACGAACACCGCCGGCCTCGTGCCGCTCCCCGTGACCGCCGGTCTCCCCGGCGGTCACGGCTGTGTGCTGGAGCCGGACACCACCCTGTGGGCGGCGCCCGGCACCGAGCACGTCGCCCACTGGCTGCGCTCCGTCCTCGGCGCCGTGTACGCGCTGCCCCTGCCGCCCGGCCCCGCCGACCGCGGCCTGCGCCTGCTGCTCGACGACGCCCTCGCGCCCGAGGCGTACCGACTGCGGGCCGGCGCGGACACCGGCGTGGAGATCGTGGGCGGCTCCCCGGCCGGCGTCTTCTGGGGCGCCCAGACGCTGCGTCAGCTGCTCGGGCCCGACGCCTTCCGCCGTGCCCCCGTGCGCCCCGGACAGGCCGCCGTGGTCCCCGCCGTCCGGATCGAGGACGCGCCCCGGTTCCGCTGGCGCGGGTTGCTGCTCGACGTCGCCCGGCACTTCATGCCCAAGGACGGCGTGCTGCGGATCGTCGACCTGATGGCCGCCCACAAGCTGAACGTCCTGCACCTGCACCTCACCGACGACCAGGGCTGGCGGATCGAGATCCGCCGCCACCCCCGGCTCACCGAGGCCGGCGCCTGGCGCCCGCGCACCAAGCTGGGCCACCGCGCCTCCCCGCTGTGGGACGAGCGCCCGCACGGCGGCTTCTACACCCAGGACGACCTGCGGGAGATCGTCGCCTACGCGGCGGCGCGGCACGTGAGCGTCGTGCCCGAGATCGACCTGCCCGGACACTCGCAGGCCGCCGTCGCCGCCTACCCCGAGCTGGGCAACACCGACGTGGTGGACACCGCCGCGCTCGGCGTGTGGGACACCTGGGGCATCAGCCCGAACGTCCTCGCCCCCACCGAGCGGGTGCTGCGCTTCTACGAGGAGGTGCTGGAGGAGGTTCTGGAGATCTTTCCGTCGCCTTTCGTGCACCTCGGCGGGGACGAGTGCCCCAAGGAGCAGTGGCGCGCCTCCGCGGTGGCGCAGGCGCGGATCCGCGAGCTGGGCGTCGGCGACGAGGACGGCCTGCAGGCCTGGTTCATGGGCCACTTCGCCCGGTGGCTGGCCGAGCGCGGGCGGCGGATGACCGGCTGGGACGAGATCCTCGACGGCGGCCGCCCGCTGCCGCCCGGCGTCGTGGTGTCGTCCTGGCGGGGCTACGAGGGCGGTCTCGCGGCGGCCCGGGCCGGCCACGACGTGGTCGTCTGCCCCGAGCAGCACGTGTACCTCGACCACCGCCAGGCGGCGGGTGACGACGAACCGGTGCCGCTGGGGTTCGTCCGTACGGTGGAGGACGTCCACGCCTTCGACCCGGCGCCCGGCGAGCTCGCCGGGTACCCGGAGCGGGTCCTGGGGGCGCAGGCCAACCTGTGGACCGAAGTCGTCGAGGACGGGCGGCGGGCCGACTACCAGCTCTTCCCGCGGCTCGCGGCCTTCGCCGAGGTCGTCTGGTCCGCCGACCGGCGCGACTTCCCCGAACGGCTCGCCGCCCACCTGCCCCGCCTGGGCGCCTTCGGCGTCGAACACCGCCCCGTTGACGGTCCCCACCCCTGGCAGCGCCGCCCCGGCCTGGCCGGCCGCCCCCTGCCGGGGCCGTGACGCACCGCGCGCCGCTGGGGTGGTGGCGCGCGGCTTGCTGCGGGGTGGTGGTTCGCCGCATGCTGCCGGGGCCGTGACGCGCGGCTTGCCGCGGGGGCGGTGACGCGCCGCCCGCTGCGGAGTGGTGGCGCGCCGCTTGCCGCTGGGGATGGTGACGTGCCGCCTGTTGCCGGGGCGGTGACGCGCCGCCCGCCGCGGGGGTGGTGGCGCGCGGCTTGCTGCGGGGTGGTGGCGCGCCGCTTGCCGCTGGGGCCGTGACACGCCACCTGCTGCCGGGGTGGTGACGTGTCGCCCGTTGCCGGGGCCGTGACGCGCCGCGCGCCGCCGGAGCGGTGAGCCGCCGCCTGCTGCGGGGGGCGGTGGTGCGCCGCGTGCCGCCTGTTGCCGGGGCGGTGACGCGCCGCGCCGGGCGCCGGGCCCTCGCCGCCGGCCGTCGCGTCGCCCCGGGCGGCATGCCCGGCAAAGGAGCGGGGGGTGGCGACAGGTGGGCACGGGGATGTGCCAGAGTTGCCACGTCCGCCCTGTCAGCACGTACCGTACGGCCATACGCCGCGGAACAGGCACGAGGCGGTTCCAGGCCGGGGGAAGCGGGAAGGGGCAAGCCGGTTTGACCACGCACACACCGCACGCGCCGCAGGCGCCGCAGGCCGTCACACTGCCCGCCTCGCTGGACGAGGCCGTCGACGCGCTCGCCGCCACGCCCACCGCCGTCCCCGTCGCCGGGGGCACCGACCTGATGGCCGCCGTCAACTCCGGCCGCCTGCGCCCCTCCGCCCTCGTCGGCCTCGGCCGCATCGCCGAGATCCGCGGCTGGCAGTACCAGGACGGACACGCCCTGCTCGGCGCCGGCCTCACCCACGCCCGCATGGGCCGCCCCGACTTCGCCGCGCTGATCCCCGGCCTGGCCGCCGCCGCCCGAACGGCCGGACCGCCGCAGATCCGCAACGCCGGCACCCTCGGCGGCAACATCGCCTCCGCCGCGCCCACCGGCGACGCGCTGCCGGTGCTGGCCGCGCTGGAGGCCACGGTGATCGTCGCCGGCCCCGGCGGAGCCCGCCGCGAGGTGCCCGTCTCCCACCTGCTGGCCGGCGTGGAGATGCTCCGCGGCGGCGAACTGATCGGCTACGTGAGGGTCCCGCTGCTGCACGCCCCGCAGGTGTTCCTGAAGGCGACCGGCCGCACCGGCCCCGGCCGGGCCAGCGCCTCCGTCGCCCTGGTCCTCGACCCGGCCCGCCGCTCGGTGCGCTGCGCGGTCGGCGCCGTCGCCCCGATGCCGCTGCGGCCGCTGGAGGCCGAGCAGTGGATCGCCGGCCTCATCGACTGGGACGACAACCGGGCCCTGGTCCCGGACGCCGTCACCGCCTTCGGCGACTACGTGGCCGCCGCCTGCATCCCCGACCCGGCCCCCGCCGAGGACGGCTCCGTGCAGCAGCTGCCGCCCGCCGTCCTGCACCTGCGGCGCACCGTCGCCGCGCTGGCCCGGCGAGCACTGGGGAGGGCTCTGTCGTGACCGACGACCAGCACGAGGGGAACGAGACCCCGGGCGGCCCGAGCCGCTGGGACCCGCTGCCCCAGGGCGAGTACGACGACGGCGCCACCGCCTTCGTTCAGCTGCCCGAGGGCGGCATCGACGCGCTGCTCGCCGCCCCCGGCCACGGCTTCGTGCCGCCGCGCATAACGGCGGTCCCGCACGCCGCGGACACCGCCGACCCGGCCGCGCCGACGCCGCCCGCCGCCTGGCACCAGCCGGACGCCGTGCCGCACCAGCCGGACGCCGCACCGCACCGGCCGGACGCGGGCCCGCACCAGGACACCGGCCACCACCAGGCCGCCGCGGCGCCGCAGAGCCAGGAGATCCCCGCCCAGTGGTCCGACGCCGCGGGCTACCCGGACGCCGGCCACCAGTGGGGACAGACCGAGAAGCCCTACGACACCGGCGCGTGGAACACCGCCCACGCGCCCGGCGCCTGGGAGTCCGACCACGCCCAGGCGTGGATCCCGCAGCAGCACCCCGAGGACGCCTCGGAGCGCCTGCCGCAGGCACCCGGGCACGAGGACACCGGTGCCGCGCCGTCCGACGACGGCACCGGCGCCGCGCCCTCCGACGAGGTCCCGGGCGAGGCGCCCGTGCCTGAGCACGCCGGGGCCGTGGGCGTCGCCGAGCCCTACGCGGCCGACCTTTCCGACGCGGCCGAGCCCTACCCGTCGGCCGACGACGAGCCGCCCCTGCACGCCCCGCTCCACGACGACCATCCCCTCGCCTCGTACGTGCTGCGCGTCAACGGCGCGGACCGCCCCGTCACCGACGCGTGGCTCGGCGAGTCGCTGCTCTACGTGCTGCGCGAGCGGCTCGGCCTGGCCGGCGCCAAGGACGGCTGCTCGCAGGGCGAGTGCGGCGCCTGCAACGTGCAGGTGGACGGCCGGCTGGTCGCCTCCTGCCTGGTGCCCGCCGTGACCACGGCCGGCAGCGAGGTGCGCACCGTCGAAGGACTGCCGGACGAGACCGGGCAGCCCTCCGACGTGCAGCGCGCGCTGGCCCGCTGCGGGGCCGTGCAGTGCGGATTCTGCATCCCCGGCATGGCGATGACCGTGCACGACCTGCTCGAACGCAACCCCGCGCCGACCCGCCTGGACGCCCGCACCGCGCTCAGCGGCAACCTCTGCCGCTGCTCCGGCTACGGCGGCGTGCTGGACGCCGTGGAGGAGGTCGTCGCCGAGCGCCACGCCCGGCAGGAGGCGGAGGCCGAGGCCGGGACGGGCGGCGAGGGCCGTCATCACGACGGCGCGGCCGCCGGGTCCGCCGCCGGGTACGAGGACGCCGAGGACGGAGGCCACGCGTGAACTACGACACCGTCGCCGTCGACGCCGACGGAGGCCTTCCCTTCCACGGCATCGGCGCGTCCGTGCCCCGTGACGACGTCGACGCCAAGACGTCCGGCACCTTCGCGTACGCCGCCGACCTGTGGGCCGAGGGTCTGCTGTGGGCCGCCGTGCTCCGCTCCCCGCACCCGCACGCGCGGATCCTGTCCGTCGACACCACGCACGCCCGCGAGATGCCCGGCGTGCACGCCGTGATCACCGCCGAGGACGTGCCCGGCGAGGCGCTGCACGGGCGGGGCAGGGGCGACCGCCCGGTCTTCGCCTCCGAGGTCGTGCGCCACCACGGCGAGGCGATCGCCGCGGTCGCCGCCGACCACCCCGACACGGCGCGGATGGCCGCCGCCGCGGTGATGGTCGAGTACGAGATCCTCGAACCGGTCACCGACCCCGAGCACGCCTTCGAGGCCGAGCCGCTGCACCCCGACGGCAACCTGCTGCGGCACATCCCGCTGCGCCGCGGCGACCCGGAGGCCACCGGGGAGATCGTCGTCGAGGGCACCTATCGGATCGGCCGTCAGGACCCCGCCCCCATCGGCGCGGAGGCCGGCCTGGCCGTGCCGCGGCCGGACGGCGGCGTCGAGTTCTACGTCGGCTCCACCGACCCGCACGCCCACCGCGACGCGGCCGCCGCCTGCTTCGGCCTGGAGCCCGAGCGGGTCAGGGTCGTCGTCACCGGCGTGCCCGGCGCGGACGCCGACCGCGAGGACCCCGCCTTCCTGCTGCCGCTCGGCCTGCTCGCGCTGCGCACCGGCTGCCCGGTGAAGCTGGCGGCGAGCCGTGAGGACTCCTTCCTCGGCCACACCCACCGCCACCCGACGCTGCTGCGCTACCGGCACCACGCCGACGGGCAGGGGCGGCTGGTCAAGGTGGAGGCGCAGATCCTGTTGGACGGCGGTGCGTACGCGGATTCCTCCGCCGAGGCGCTGGCCGCCGCGGTGTCCTTCGCCTGCGGCCCGTACGTGGTGCCCAACGCGTTCGTCGAGGGCTGGGCGGTGCGCACCAACAACCCGCCGTCCGGGTACGTCCGCGGCGAGGGCGCGATGCAGGTGTGCGCGGCGTACGAGGCGCAGATGGACAAGGTCGCCCGCAAGCTGGGCGCCGACCCCGCCGAGGTGCGGGCCCGGAACGTGCTCGCCACCGGCGACGTGCTGCCCACCGGGCAGACCGTGACCTGCCCCGCCCCGGTCGCCGAGCTGCTGGCCGCGGTGCGGGAGGCGCCGATGCCGGAGCTGCCCAAGGACACCCCGGTCGAGGAGTGGCTGCTGCCCGGCGGCCCGGAGGGTCCCGGCGACCCGTCCGCGGTGCGGCGCGGCGTCGGCTACGGGCTCGGCATGGTGCACCTGCTGGGCGCGGAGGGCTCCGACGAGGTCGCCACCGCGACGGTGAAGGTCAAGGACGGCGTGGGCACGGTGCTGTGCGCCGCGGTCGAGTACGGGCAGGGCTTCACCACGCTGGCCCGGCAGATCGTGCAGGAGGTCCTCGGCCTCGAGGACGTCGTGGTCGCCCCCGTCGACACCGACCAGCCGCCGGCCGGCGCGGGCAGCCGGGGCCGGCACACCTGGGTCTCGGCGGGCGCCGTCGAGCGCGCCGCGAAGATGGTCCGCACGCAGTTGCTGCAGCCGCTGGCCGACAAGTTCGGCATGTCCACGGAGCTGCTGCAGATCAGCGAGGGGAAGATCACCTCGTACGACGGACTGCTGTCCACCACGGTGGTCGAGGCGCTGGAGGGCAGCGAACTCTGGGCCACCGCGCAGTGCCGCCCCCACCCGACGGAGCCGCTGGACGCGGACGGGCAGGGCGACGCCTACGTCGGTCTCGTCTTCTGCGCGGTGCGGGCGGTCGTCGACGTGGACGTCGAGGTCGGCGCGGTGCGGGTGGTCGAGCTGGCGGTCGCGCAGGACGTGGGGCGGGTGCTGAACCCCGCCCAGGTGCGGGCCCGGATCGAGGCGGGGCTCACGCAGGGCGTGGGCATCGCGCTCACCGAGAACCTCCGCACCCAGCGGGGGCTGGTGCGCCATCCCGACCTGGGCGGGTACGCGCTGCCGACCGCGCTGGACGCGCCGGACGTGCGGCTGGTCCGGCTCGTCGAGGAGCGTGACGTGGTCGCCCCGTTCGGCGCCAAGTCCGTCTCCACGGTGCCGGTGGTGACCGCGCCGGCCGCCATCGCCTCCGCCGTCCGCGCCGCGACCGGCCGCCTCGTCAACCGCCTCCCCATCCGCCCCCAGGCCGCGGTCGTCACGGGACAGTAGAGCGGGCCCCGGCCCCCTCGGTCCGGTCAGTCGGCGTCCGGGGGCGAGTACGGCTTCTGCGGAACGGGCGGCGTGGGCGGGCTGAGGTCCGGGTCGTCCTCGTCCAGGCGCTCGGGGACCTTGCCGTCGCAGGGCCCGGAGGCGTTCACCACGAGGCCGCCCTTCGCCTTCGTCTTCCGCTGGAGCTCCTTCGGCAGCTCGTCGGCCCCGGTGATGATCCGCCAGACACCGGCCGTCAGGAAGGTGCCGTCGGTGGACACCTCGCCGCCCTTGTTGTCGACCTTCCACCCGCGGTCGACGAGCCGGTCCACGACCGCACGCAGCTCCGCCTCGCCCGGCACCTCCTCGCTCACGGCGAAGGCGTCGATCCTGCAGAGCTCCTCGCTCTCGGAGGGCAGCTCGTCCACCTTCGCGTCGAGGCCCGCGGTGGCGAACCTCACGTCACGCTTCACCTGCCGCGCGTCCTTGACCGGAGCGGACGCCTCCGGCTTCGACGCCGAGGGGGCGGGGGCCTTCGCGGTGTCGTCGGATGCTCCGCATCCCGTGATCGTGACCATCAGGGCGGCGCCGCACAGTGCGGGCCAAGCTGCGGGGTGTCGTCGTCCCATACGTCTCGCCTTTCGCCGGCACGGGACCCGTGGAACCGGCGCCCGAACCCCGGTGGCCGGCCGCTCCGTCCGGGCACGTGGCATCGGGGGTGGTGGCGCACATCGTACTGATCATGTACCGATCACGTGACCGAATAAGTTCCAGTCGCAGCAGTCGCAGTCGCCTGCGTCAGGTCGGCCGGCGGACGCACCGTGCCCCGCCGGGCTCGGAGGCCGGGCGGGGCACGGTGGGTGGAGACCGCGGCGGGATTCGAACCCGCGTGCCTGGAGTTGCAGTCCAGTCCCTGGGCCACTCGGGCACGCGGTCCTGTGTGGCGACGAGGACGACGCTACGACCCCCGGGACGCGGCCTCAAGGCATCCGGCCCCCGTGCAACACGACTGCCACACGCCGTTCATGAACCCGCCGCGGCGACCGCCGGGGGGAGGACAGGAGCCACTGTCGGGCGCGCCCCTTACAGTGGCGGCATGACCAGCCGTCCTCGCCCTCTCGGCCCGTCGCGCGGCAGCGGCGGCGACATCACCAAGGGACCCGGAAAGGGACCCGGAAAGGGACCCGTCCAGGGACCCGCCAAGGGCTCCGCCGAAGACCCTGCCGAGGGCGCCGCCGCCCCGGACCCGCTCGACACCCGGCCCGAGGAGTCCGTGCTCGGACGCTCCTACCGGGCCCTCAGCATCGGCATCGTCTCCGTCGTCCTGCTGATCGCCTTCGAGGCGACCGCCGTCGGCACCGCGATGCCGGTCGCCGCGCGCGAGCTGAACGGCGTGGCGCTGTACGCCTTCGCGTTCTCCGCGTTCTTCACCACCAGCCTCTTCGGCATGGTGGTGTCCGGCCAGTGGGCCGACCGCCGCGGCCCGCTCGGCCCCGTCGCCCTCGGCATCGCCGCGTTCGGCGCGGGCCTGGTGGTGTCCGGGCTGGCCGGGGCGATGTGGGTCTTCGTGCTGGGCCGCGCCGTGCAGGGCCTTGGCGGGGGCCTGGTGATCGTCGCGTTGTACGTGGTGATCCGCCGCGCCTACCCCGAGCGGCTGCGCCCCGCCATCATGGCCGCGTTCGCCGCGAGCTGGGTGGTCCCCTCGGTGGTCGGACCGCTCGCCTCCGGCGCCGTCACCGAACACCTCGGCTGGCGCTACGTGTTCCTCGGCATCCCGGTGATAGTCCTGCTGCCGCTCGCCCTGGCGCTGCCGGAGATCCGCCGCCGCGCGGCCGGACCGGCCGGGGAGGGGATCACCGCGGACCCCCGCCGCATCCGTCTCGCGCTCGCCGTCTCGCTCGGCGCGGGCCTGTTCCAGTTCGCCGCGCAGGACCTGCGGTGGATCTCCCTGCTGCCCGCCGCTCTCGGCGTGGCCCTGCTGGTGCCGGCCGTGCGCGGACTGCTGCCGCCCGGCACCTGGCGTTCGGCGCGGGGCCTGCCCTCCGTGGTGCTGCTGCGGGGCGTGGCGTCCGGGGCGTTCATCGGGGCGGAGTCGTTCATCCCGCTGATGCTGGTCACCGAGCGCGGGCTGACACCGACCTGGGCGGGGTACTCCCTGGCGGCCGGCGGCATCACCTGGGCCACCGGGTCCTGGGTGCAGTCCCGGCCCCGGCTGCAGCCGCACCGCGAGCGGCTGGTGACCCTCGGCATGACGCTGGTCGTGCTCGCCATCGCCGGCGTGCCCACCGTGCTGATCGACGCGGTGCCCGCCTGGACGGTGGCCGCGGTGTGGGCGGTCGGCTGCTTCGGCATGGGCCTGGTCATCGCCTCCACCAGCGTCCTGCTGCTGAAGCTGTCCCCGCCGCACGAGGCCGGCGTGAACTCCGCCGCCCTGCAGATCTCCGACGGCCTGGCCAACGCCCTGCTCCTCGCCGTGGCCGGCGCCGCCTTCGCCGCCCTCGGCGGCGGCACCGTCGCCGCCCACGCCGCGGCGGCCTCCGGCGGCTCCCAC
The DNA here is from genome assembly GCF_042792855.1 of Streptomyces sp. NPDC056600. Lineage (NCBI taxonomy): Bacteria > Bacillati > Actinomycetota > Actinomycetes > Kitasatosporales > Streptomycetaceae > Streptomyces > Streptomyces sp. NPDC056600. Next base: position 167,844 of record NZ_JBHTVQ010000003.1, on the reverse strand, counting down.
CCGGCCGCGTTCGCCGCCGTCTTCGCCCTGGCCGCCCTGCTCGCGCTCGGCGGCATCCAGGTCACCCGCCGCCTGCGGGCGGTGGAGGGATAGCGGACGGACCGACGGGAGCTGTACGGGACACGTGATCCAGTACCAGTCTGGTACCAGCATTGGTACCGTTCTGGTATGGCTATGAACCTGCGTCTCCGCGACGACCAGACCGAGGCCCTGAAGCTCCGCGCCGAGGAGGAGGGCGTGAGCATGCACGCCATCGTGCTCAAGGCCGTCGACGACTACCTGGCCCGCACGGCGCACGACGCACTGGTGCGCAGGGCCGCGCAGGAGCAGACCGCCAAGTGGGCCGAGCTCCTGGAGCGGCTGAAGTGAGCGTGGTGTACCTCAGCTCCGAGAACGTCCTGGAGATCGCCGACATGGCGGTCGACGACCAGCAGGTCCGGGTCCGCGACGCGGGCCTGCTGGAATCGGCGGTGCACCGGCCGTCGGCCGCCATGTTCGGGCAGGAGGCGTATCCGGGCCTGTTCGAGAAGGCGGCGGCGCTGCTCCAGTCCCTCGCCGTCAACCACCCCTTCGTGGACGGCAACAAGCGCACCGCCTGGGTGTCCTGCATGGTCTTCCTGGCGATCAACGGGGTGCAACTGCGCCCCGACATCGACGCGGGCGAACGCCTGGTCGTCGCGGTGTCGACCGGACACATGGACGAGCTCAAGGAGATCGCCCTGGCGCTGGAGGACCTCAGGGACGAGCACCCGGCCGCCGGCCCGGTGTGAGGTCGGTCCCATCCGGGGTAGGCGCGGTGTGCTAGCGGCGGGGAGGCAGCCGCGCCGCCGATAAGGTTGCTCGGTCGTCCTCGCGTAACCGATCCCCTGAACCGGAGACCGTGACTACTTCCGCCGGATACAGCGTCCCCGCCCCCTCGCACCACCTGTCGCCCGCCTTCCCCGGCCGCGCCCCCTGGGGCACGGCGGGCAAGCTGCGCGCCTGGCAGCAGGGGGCTCTGCAGAGGTACATCGAGGAGCAGCCCCGCGACTTCCTCGCGGTCGCCACCCCCGGCGCCGGAAAGACGACCTTCGCGCTCACCCTCGCCTCCTGGCTGCTGCACCACCACGTCGTCCAGCAGGTCACCGTGGTGGCGCCCACCGAGCACCTGAAGAAGCAGTGGGCCGAGGCCGCCGCCCGGATAGGGATCAAGCTCGACCCCGAGTACAGCGCGGGCCCGCTGGGCCGCGAGTACCACGGCGTGGCCGTCACCTACGCGGGCGTCGGCGTGCGCCCCATGCTGCACCGCAACCGCGTCGAGCAGCGCAAGACCCTGGTGATCCTCGACGAGATCCACCACGCGGGCGACTCCAAGTCCTGGGGCGAGGCGTGCCTGGAGGCGTTCGAGCCGGCCACCCGCCGGCTCGCGCTCACCGGTACGCCCTTCCGGTCCGACACCAACCCCATCCCCTTCGTCACCTACGAGGAGGGCAACGACGGCATCCGCCGCTCCTCCGCCGACTACACCTACGGCTACGGCTCCGCCCTCGGCGACGGCGTCGTCCGCCCGGTGATCTTCCTGTCCTACAGCGGCAACATGCGCTGGCGGACCAAGGCCGGCGACGAGATCGAGGCCCGGCTCGGCGAGCCGATGACCAAGGACGCCGTCAGCCAGGCCTGGCGCACCGCGCTCGACCCCAAGGGCGAGTGGATGCCCGCCGTGCTGCGCGCCGCCGACCAGCGGCTCACCGAGGTCCGCAAGGGCATCCCCGACGCCGGCGCGCTGGTGATCGCCTCCGACCAGGAGTCGGCCCGCGCCTACGCCAAGCTGATCCGCGACATCACCGGCGAGAAGGCCACCCTGGTGCTGTCCGACGACAGCGGAGCCTCGCAGCGCATCGACGACTTCAGCGCGAGCGAGGAGCGGTGGATGGTCGCCGTCCGCATGGTGTCCGAGGGCGTCGACGTCCCGCGCCTGGCGGTCGGCGTGTACGCCACCACCATCTCCACCCCGCTGTTCTTCGCCCAGGCCGTGGGCCGCTTCGTGCGTTCCCGCCGCCGCGGCGAGACCGCGTCCGTCTTCCTCCCGACCGTGCCGGACCTGCTGACCTTCGCCAACGAGATGGAGAAGGAACGCGACCACGCCCTCGACCGGCCCAAGAAGCACGGCGAGGAGGACCCGTACGCGGAGTCCGAGAAGGAGATGGCCGAGGCCAACAAGGAGCAGGACGAGGACACCGGCGAGCAGGACATGCTGCCCTTCGAGGCGCTGGAGTCCGACGCGGTGTTCGACCGCGTGCTGTACGACGGCGCCGAGTTCGGGATGCAGGCGCACCCGGGCAGCGAGGAGGAGCAGGACTACCTCGGCATCCCCGGACTGCTCGAACCCGACCAGGTCCAGCTGCTCCTGCAGAAGCGGCAGCAGCGGCAGATCGCGCACAGCAAGCGCAAGCCGTCGGAGGAGGCCGACCTGCTGGAGCTGCCCGCCGACCGGCGGCCGGTGGTCAGCCACAAGGAGATGATGGAGCTGCGCCGCCAGCTCAACAACCTGGTCGGTGCGTACGTCCACCAGAGCGGCAAGCCGCACGGAGTGATCCACACCGAACTGCGCCGGGTCTGCGGCGGACCGCCGGCCGCGGAGGCCACCGCCGGCCAGCTCCACGCCCGCATCGCCAAGGTCCAGGAATGGGCCACCCGCATGCGCTGACGCTCCGGGCAACGCCGACAAGGCTCACCGATCGACAGTTCCCTGGTTCCCCGGACCCGGTCGGCACCGCGGCATAGAGTACGAATGGGTCGTCACCGAAGTCCCATGAGACTCGGGACACCCTGGTCTGAGTCGGAGGGCCTGGTACCGGGCCGCGTTCGTCGGAGAGGTGTGGCCTCCAGGTGTCGGTGGACCGGGTCGACGTTTTGGTCATCGCCACGTTGCCGGAGGAGCTGGCGGAGGCGAAGGCCGCAGGCCTCGCCGGAGTGTTCGCAGACCCTGGCGTGGCGCGGTGGGAGGAGCGCGGCGCGGGGGGACCGGCCCCGTACTGGTGGGGTGAGTACCGCCGGGCGGACGGCCGAAGCCTGTCGGTGGCGTTGGCGCGGTCGACGCACATGGGCAGCCGCGAAACGGCGCCGCTCGTGACCAGGTTGACCCAGCTGCTGCAGCCCGGATGCCTGGCCATGTGCGGGGTGTGCGCGGGCAACCCCGACGACATGGCACAAGGTGACGTCGTGGTGGCCGACCCGGTCTACGAATGGGACGAGGGCAAGCAGTCCCCGACGGGGCTGAAGGGCGACCACCGGCAGTTACGGCTGGACCACCGTTGGCTCCACGCCGTGCAGGACTTCACTCCCGCAGGGCTGCCCAGTCACCGCCCGGCCGACGCCGAGGACGCGCTGCCGTGGCTGCTGGAACGGCTGCACCGGGGCCAGGACCCTCGGAGCCATCCCGCGCGTCGCCGGTACTTCCCGGAAGGCACCTGGAGGGCGCGGCTGCAGCAGTGGGAACAAGAAGGACTGATCCGCCGCGCCCGGACCGGCTTGGAGTTGACCGACCAGGGCGCCGAGCTGGTGGAGGGGTTGCTGTACGACGACGTGGACGGGCCGCGGCATCTGCCGTTCGAGGTGGTGGCGGGCCCGATGGCCTCGGGAAGCGCCGTCGTCGACGATCCCGGACTGTGGGCCCGGCTGCAGCACATGGGCGTGCGGAAGATCGCCGCGGTGGAGATGGAGGCCGCCACCGTCGCCACGGTGGCGCACCAGCATCGGGTGCCGTACTGGCTGATCGCCAAGGGCGTCATGGATCACGCCTTCCACAAGGACGATCGGTACAAGCGGTTCGCGGCCCGCGCCTCGGCCGAGGTGCTGTACGCCCTGCTCGCCCAGTTGCTGCCCACCGCCGAAGCCGACAGCAGTGGACACGTCCCGTCGATCGCGCCCTTCGTCCGGATCGACGACGCCGACATCTACGGTGACGGCGACCCGGGGACCGTCGCCTTGCAGCGTGATGAGTACGACGCCGCCACGACCGCCCCGCTGCCCGAGTTCCACGAGGTCGTCGATCACCTGAACACGCGCCGCATCGCCCGCGTCTGCGGGGAGTCGGGCACGGGAAAGACCACGATGGCGGCCATGGTCGGACGTGACGCCACGCGGGTCGACGCGGCCTTCTACGTCGACCTGGCGAGTCTCAACGCACCGTTCGGCGTCGCCGACACGGCTCTGCTGCTCGACCGCCTCACCGCTCTCGACGAACCGGGCAGACTGATCGTCGTCGACAACACACACCTCGACGGACGGCTGGAACGGGCCGTCGTCAATCACTGGCGGGCCACCTGCGGCCGCGGTTTCCTGCTGCTGCTCTCCCGGCGGGAAGAGCACGACAACCGCGTGCCGGCCGTGAGGCTCACCGTCAGCGACAGGTCGCTGCTCGCCGTGTGGCGTCGCACGGACGCCTTCGCCCGTACCGCCCTGGCCCTGCCGTCGGACGGCGCCCTCCTGAGATGGAAGGAGACGTTCCCCGACCTGGTGACGTTCGCCCTCGCGATGCGCGGAAGCATCGGCCGGCTGGCGGCCGGCGCGACCACGCTCTCCCAGCAGGACGCCGTCGCCTTCATCCGCACGCGGTACCTCACCGGCCGCAGCGCCGAGGAGGAGGAGAATCTGCGCCGCCTGGCCACCGCCGGACGGTACGAGTTCGGTCTCAGCTCCATCTCGCTCGCCTCCGAGGGCCTGTCGAAGCTCGTCACGGAAGGTCTCGTCCACTCCCGCAAGCGCTACTACACCCTGGGGCATCCGGCTGTGGCGCGGCTGCTGCTGCACGCGCTGGGCGTGGCGGCCGACTTCGCGGAGCTGAAGCAGATCGCGGTCACCGAACCGTATGTCGCCTGCGGGATCGCCTCGCGACTCCTCCATGCCGGACGCCGCACCGACGCCGCCCGGCTGCTCGCGCACCTGGTCGAGAACGGCGTCATCCGCGAGCACGTCCTCGCCGAGTGCAATCTGCCCAACCTGTCCCGCACGACACGCCTGCTCGTCTCCGTCGGTGTCGCCCAGCTCCCGGACATCGACCACCAGCTTTCACTGGAGCGGGAACTCCTCGCCACCAAGGTGCAGCAGTCCTCACCGACCGACATCATGCACTTCCTGCAGTTCCTCAAGCTGCTGCCGCGAACCACCGCCTTGTTCAGCACACTGCTCAAGCAGCCGGCGGTACGGCAGGAGTTCATAGCCTGGTCCTACGACGCGCCGGTCTGGTCCTTGCTGAACGTCGGGATAGCCGCCCGCCGGTTCGACGACGAGTTGGGCAGGAAGCTGCTCGCCGTCTTCTTCACCACCCGGGCCGCCGACGTGGCGGAGCGCATCAGCCAGGCCAGCGCAGGCGACCTGGCCAGCTGCTGCCGGGCCGGCGAGATCGTGGAACGGGAAGCCGAGTTCGTCGCCGTCATGTCGGAGCGGGTCGGCGCGTCGATCTCCGAGGTGGTGCGCCACTGCATCCGCCGGGGACCCGACGAGGTGATCCAGTACCACTCCTTCCTGCAGCGGAGATGCCCGGAGCTGGCGACAGCGTTCCGGGACCGGCTCGCGAGCGCCGAGACCTGGCCCGAACTCGGCGACGGCCTCGCCAACAGACACGTCGGGCTGCTGCTTCGCCTGTGGGCGTGGGCGGACACCCACGGGCAGGCCGAGCTGAGCGTGCGCCTCGAGAAGGTCATCGGCGACCGCCTGCGAGGCGACACGCTCGCCTGGGATCTGCCGCTGCTCACCGCGAACGACTTCGCCGCCCTCTTCGCGGCGGCCGGCAGGTCCCGGACGCTCGGCGGAGCGCTCCCGGCGGTGCGCCGGTGTCTGGGCGAACACCTGGACATCGTGGCCCGGAGCACCCTCGCACGCGGGTTGGAGCAGTACGTGCTCCTGTCCGACGCCCTCGCTTCCCATGCGCCGGAGCTGGCCTCGGACTTCCGTCGTCAGCTGCTGAGCGTCGAGCTCCGTGAGCTCGCCGAAGCACAGGAGCGGCGCGCGCCCGTGAACCTGGTCGAGACCGTCCGCGGGTGGGCCGCGGACGGTCCCTCCGCCCCGGAGGAACTCGTCCAGGAAGAAGGGACTGCCGCGACCTCCGCCGCCGCTCGGGCGATCTCGCGCATCGCCGTCGGCGCGGCCTACCGGACCTCGGACGCCGTCTTCGAGGAACGCGGTTTCGCCGGCAGCGAGGAATGCCGGGCCGCCCTGCGACCGGCCGGCCTCACCGCCCCGGCCGTCATCGGGCGGCACCTCGTCCTCGCCTCACGCCCGGCCCTCGCCGACGGGGCGGAGGCGCTCGCCGCGTTCGCCGGGCTGCACCGGTCCGAGCGTCACTTCGCGCTGGTCGGCGCGATCCGGATGATCGGTACCCGGCCGGCGGACGAAAGGGAGTTCTGGGGCACGCTGCTCTCCGCCACGGACGCCGTGCTCACGCCGCCGGTCCGGCGTTCGCTGTTCGGGGCGAGCGCGGGTCGCGCGCTGGCCGTCGCGAGAGGACTCGGCGGGGCCGAGCCCGGGGCGAAGGAATCCGTACCGAAGCTGTGCGCGGCCATCGTCCGCGACTGGTACGGCGCGAGCGCGGCGGAACTGGCGACTCCGCACCTCGAGGGCATGCTGCACGCCTACGCGCGCGACCCGGGCAGCGCATCGCCACCGCTGCTGCCGTATCAGGCGCTCTCCATGGCACATGCGCTCCGGGCGATGGGCCGCGGGAACACGCACCTGGAGTCGAAGCTGGTCACCACGTTGCGGCGCGAGGTCACGCAGAACATGAGCGCCGTCCACCGCCAGCGCTTCGCGGCGTGGGCCGATTACTCCGACATCGCCTCGGCCGCGCTGGCTTGAGCGGGGCAGGGCGCGCCCCAGGCCCTTGCCCGCGGGGCGCCCCGGGTGCCGTGACGCGAGGCGGTCAGCCCAGGGCCTCGGCGACCTCGCGGGCCGCCTCGACGACGCGGGGGCCCACGCGTTCGGGGACCGCGTCGGAGAGCATGACGACGCCCACGCTGCCCTCGACCCCGGTGACCCCCAGCAGAGGCGCCGCCGCCGCGCACGCACCGCTGTCGCCCTCGCCGCGCACGAGGGTGAACCCGGGGTCCGCCTCGTGGCGCGCGGCGAGGATCGCCCGGCCCGCCGCGCCCTGGTCCAGGCGGTGCCGGTGACCGGGCCGGTGGGCCACGTGGAAGTCCGTCCACGTCGGCTCCGCCACCGCGACCGTCAGCGCCTCCGCGCCGTCGACCAGGGTGAGGTGGGCGGTCGCCCCGATGTCCTCGGCGAGCGACCGCAGCGCCGGCAGCGCCGCCTCCCGGACCAGCGGATGCACCTGGCGGCCCAGCCGCAGCACGCCCAGGCCCACCCGGGCCCGGCCGCCGAGGTCACGGCGTATCAGCGAATGCTGCTCGAGCGTGGCGAGCAGGCGGTACACCACCGTCCGGTTGACCCCGAGCCGCTGGGAGAGCTCGGTGACGGTCAGCCCGTGATCGGTGTCTGCGAGGAGTTTGAGGACACGCAGTCCTCTGTCGAGAGTCTGGGAGGTCTCCGCGGTCACGACACCCACTCCTTCGGTGGTGAGGTCGGCGGCCGGCGCCGGCAGGCGTGCATCACGCGCCGGGGCGACGCTGCCACGGGCCGTGTTCGTGGGCGCGAGATTAGCGAAGCCGGTCCGCTGAGCGGAAGATGCCGTCCAGAATCCGGGCAGGACGCGACGACCCGCCGGTCGCGCGAGGGTTCCGCGACCGGCGGGCCGCTGCCACCCTGACCTCATGAGCCGTGACCCCCTGATCACCGACCTGATCACCCGACTGCTGGACGGCCTTCCCGAGGACGCCGTCCTGACCGACCCCGACGTCACCGCCTCCTACTCGCACGACATGGCCAGCTTCTGCCCGGCGGGCGTCCCCGCCGTCGTGGTCCTGCCGCGCACCACCGAACAGGTCCAGCACGTCATGCGCACCGCCACCGAGCTGCGCGTGCCCGTCGTGCCGCAGGGCGCCCGGTCCGGACTGTCCGGCGCCGCCAACGCCAGCGACGGCTGCATCGTCCTGTCGCTGATCAGGATGGACCGCGTCCTGGAGATCAACGCCGTCGACCGCTACGCCGTCGTCGAGCCCGGCGTGATCAACGCCGACCTCTCCCGCGCGGTCGAGGAGAAGGGGCTCTGCTACCCGCCGGACCCGTCGAGCTGGGAGATGTGCACCATCGGCGGCAACATCGGCACCGCCTCCGGCGGCCTGTGCTGCGTCAAGTACGGCGTCACGGCCGAGTACGTCCTCGGCCTGAAGGTCGTGCTGGCCGACGGCCGGCTGCTCACCACCGGACGCCGCACCGCCAAGGGCGTCGCCGGGTACGACCTGACCCGTCTGTTCGTCGGCTCCGAGGGGTCGCTGGGCGTGGTGGTCGAGGCGGTCCTCGCACTCAAGCCGAAGCCGCCCCAACAGCTCGTGCTGGCGGCCGAGTTCAGCTCGGCCGCGGCGGCCGGCGACGCCGTCTGCCGGATCATGGAGGGCGGTCACGTGCCCTCGCTGCTGGAACTGATGGACCGCACCACCCTCAAGGCCGTCAACGACCTCGCCAGGATGGGCCTGCCCGAGGAGACCGAGGCGCTGCTGCTCGCCGCGTTCGACACCGCCGACCCGTCCGCCGACCTGGCCGCGGTCGGCGCCCTGTGCGAGGCGGCCGGCGCCACCCAGGTGGTTCCCGCCGAAACCCCCGCCGAGTCCGAACTCCTCCTCAAAGCACGCCGGTTGAGCCTGATCGCGCTGGAGGCCGTCAAGGGCGCCACGATGATCGACGACGTGTGCGTGCCGCGCTCGCGGCTCACCGAGATGCTGGAGGGCGTCGAACGCATCGCCGCCAAGTTCCAGCTCACCATCGGCGTCTGCGCCCACGCGGGCGACGGCAACACCCACCCCACCGTCTGCTTCGACGCCGCCGACCCCGAGGAGTCCCGGCGCGCCCGGGAGTCCTTCGACGAGATCATGGCGCTCGGCCTGGAACTGGGCGGCACCATCACCGGCGAACACGGGGTCGGCGTCCTGAAGAAGGAATGGCTGGCCCGCGAGGCCGGACCGGTGGCCATGGAACTCCAGCGGGCCGTGAAGGACGCCTTCGACCCGCTCGGGCTGCTGAACCCCGGCAAGCTGTTCTGACGCCGGGGCCGTGAGGCCCGGACGTGCACGGCGCCTCACTCCAGGGCGAGCAGCTCGGCCAGCGGGCCGTCCAGGTCGAGCAGCTCGCCCTCCCGTCCCCGGGGCACCATCCGCAGGGTGTGCGCCAGCCAGCCGGCCACCTCCCCGGCGGGCGCCTCCAGCAGCGCGTCCCCGCACGGCGAGGAGAGCGCCAGCAGCATCACCGGCGCGCCGCCCTCCACACCGCGCCCCGGCCACACCCGCACGTCCCCCTGACCGCAGGCCCTGAACCGGCCCTCCATCAGCAGGTCGCGGGCGAACGACCAGTGCACCGGCCGGTCGGTGCCGCTGTGGAAGGCCACGTGCACGGCGAACGGGTCGTCGGTGCCGTACCGCAGCCGTGCGGTGACCGGCGCGTGCTGCTCCGCCGACACGATCAACGTCATGGTCAGCTCTCGTTCCACCACGGTCCGCATGATGGGGCTCCTCTCCAGGCGGCTGTGCGTCTTCGTGGAAGGAGAGGGCCGTGCGCCCCGGGCATTACGCGACTCGCGGAGGTTTTTCCGCTCGCCGTCTCCCCGCCCTTCCTCACGCTCCAAGGGACCACCGATCCGGGTGAACCCGCAGCGAAGATCAACCCGTTCGGGGCTCGTACGGCCGGACGGGCAGTGCCGGGTGCGCCGTTCTGGTATGTGTGGGTAACCCGATTCGAATCCCGAGCAGATACCGGACACGACGGACATGAGTGCGCCCACCCCGGCCCCCGGTGACGACACGCCCCGTGAGGGTTACTACCCGGACCCGTCCATCCCCGGATACGTCCGGTACTGGAACGGCTCGGCCTGGGTGCCGGGCACCAGCCGCCCGGCCCCGACGGACGGACGGCCGCTGCCCCCGCCGCCGGGTGTGACGCCCCAGGCGCCCGCCCGGCCCGCGGCCCCCGGTCCCGCGCCCACGCCGTCGCCGTCGCCGTCGCCCGGTCCTGCTCCGGCCGCTCCGGGGCCGTCCGCCGGCCGGCCGGGCGCTCACGTGCCCTCGCCGTCGCCGTCCCCCGCGTCCGCCCCCGCCGCCCTGCCGCCGGTGGCACCGCAGCCCGTCGGAGCGGTGGACGAGACGGGGCCCCAGTTCCTGGACACCAGCGACGAGATCGTCACCGAGATGGCGCCCGAGACGGGCCGCACCCCGGTGGTCCCGTCGCCCACCCCGGCCCCCGCGCCGTCCTATCCGGCACCGGTGACCTCGCAGCCCTCGCCGCCCTCGCAGCCGTCGCCGTCGGAGAGCGGCAACTCCGCTCCCGCGGCGGGCGGTTCGGGCTGGGACGCGGTGCGGACCGGCGCGGCCGAGCGGCCGCGGCCCGTCTCGTGGGGGTCGGCGGGGCAGGAGACGCCGGACCCGCGGGCCGTCGCGGACCAGCAGCCCGAGCAGCGGCCCTCGCAGGAGGGCACCATGGTGTTCCGGACCCGCCCCGCGGCCGAGCAGTCGCCCGCCGGACCGCAGGGCCCGCAGCAGGCGGCCCCCGTGCCCGCCCCGGCCCCGGCACCCGCCCCGGCTCCCACCCCGGTGACCACGCCGTGGCCGCAGCAGATCGGGCACCTCGCGGGCGACCAGGCCGCGGCGCAGGCGGCGGCCGCGCAGGCCGCCGCGGCCCAGGCGGCGCTCGCCCGGGCGTCCGCCGCGCACGCCGCGGCCCAGTCCGCCCCCCAGGCCGTTCCGCAGACGGCTCCCCAGGCGGCGGCGCAGGGGCCCGCCGCTCCGTGGAAGCCCGTGCCGGAGGACCCGTTCACGGCTGCCGCCCGGCGCCAGGCGTCCGCCCGTCCCGCGCCGCTGGGCAGCCGGATGGCGGCCCGGCTGATCGACCTGCTGCTGGTCGGCGCGATCACCGCGGCCGCGGCCGTCCCGCTGGGCACGCGGGCGTGGGAGCACACGCAGGAGAAGCTGGAGGCGGCGCGGCTCTCCGGGGAGAAGGTCACCGTCTGGCTGGTCGACGGCACCACCGGCGTGCAGCTGGGCATCGTGCTCGCGGTCCTGGTGGTGGCGGGCGTGCTCCTGGAGGTGCTGCCCACCTCCCGGACGGGGCGCACGCTCGGCAAGAAGCTGCTCGGGCTCCAGGTCCGCGACATCGAGGGCCACGAGCCTCCGTCCTTCGGCACGGCGCTGCTGCGCTGGGCCGTCGGGACGGTCCCCACGCTGCTGGTGATCGGCGTGATCGGCCACCTGTGGGCCCTCTTCGACCGCCCCTGGCGGCAGGCCTGGCACGACAAGGCCGCGCACACCTTCGTGGCCGGCCGCTGACGCCGCGGGGGCCGGCCGCCGCGCCGTTGCGCCCGTCGCCGACGCCGAAGGGGCGCCCCGCCGGTCCGGCGGGGCGCCCCTGGGGCAGGCGGTGTGCGGCGGCGGTCAGAGGTTGCCGCGGCGCTCCTGCTCCCGCTCGATGGCCTCGAAGAGCGCCTTGAAGTTGCCCTTGCCGAAGCCCATGGAGCCGTGCCGCTCGATCATCTCGAAGAAGACGGTCGGCTTGTCCTGGACCGGCTTGGTGAAGATCTGCAGCAGGTAGCCGTCCTCGTCGCGGTCCACCAGGATCTTCAGCTCGCGCAGCGTCTCCACCGGCACGCGGGTCTCGCCGGCCCACTCGCCGAGGGTGTCGTAGTACGAGTCCGGGGTGTCGAGGAACTCGACGCCGGCCGCCCGCATGGTGCGCACGGTGCGCACGATGTCGTTGGTGTTCAGCGCGATGTGCTGGACGCCCGGGCCGCCGTAGAACTCGAGGTACTCGTCGATCTGCGACTTCTTCTTCGCGATCGCCGGCTCGTTGATCGGGAACTTCACCTTCAGGGTGCCGTCCGCGACCACCTTGGACATCAGCGCGGAGTACTCGGTGGCGATGTCGTCGCCGATGAACTCCTTCATGTTGGTGAAGCCCATGACACGGCGGTAGAACTCGGTCCACTCGTCCATCCGGCCGAGCTCCACGTTGCCCACGCAGTGGTCGATCGCCTGGAACGTGCGCTCGGCCGGCGGCTCCACGATCGGCCGGGCCACCTGGTAGCCCGGCAGGTACGGGCCCTCGTAGCCGCGGCGCTCGACCAGCGTGTGGCGGGTCTCGCCGTAGGTGGCGATGGCGGCGATCACGACGGTGCCGTGCTCGTCCTTCATCTCGTACGGCTCGGCGAGTGAACGGGCGCCGTGCTCGATGGCGTAGGCGTAGGCCGCACGGGCGTCCGGGACCTCCAGGGCGAGGTCGACGACGCCGTCGCCGTGCTCGGCGACGTGGCGCTCGAGGAAGCGTCCCCAGTCGGTGGCCGGCTTGATCACCGAGGTGAACACGAAGCGGGCGGAGCCGTTCTCCAGGACGTAGCTGGCCGTCTCCCGGGAGCCGTTCTCCGGTCCGGAGTAGGCCACCAGGCGCATGCCGAAGGCGGTCGAGTAGTAGTGGGCGGCCTGTTTGGCGTTGCCCACGGCGAAGACGACCGCGTCCATTCCCTTGACCGGGAAGGGGTCGGCCTGCCGGGCGGTGTCAGGAACGTGGTGTGTGGTCTGCGTCATGTGGGCAGGGTCGCCCCGAACCGCAAGGTGCGCAATCCATGGCTTTTTCGCTGTGCAGGCTGCACAGTCGTAGGGCCGTGACGACGGCGTATCTGTACAGGATGACCATCGGTGGGGGCGTGCCATGGGGATCGACAGGCTGGACGGGCGGATCATCGCGCTGCTCGCGCACGAGCCGCGGCTGGGCGTGCTGGAGATGTCCCGCCGGCTCGGCGTGGCCCGCGGCACCGTGCAGGCGCGGCTGGACCGGCTGCTGGCGCGCGGGGTGATCCGCGGCTTCGGTCCCGACGTGGACCCGGCCGCGCTGGGCTATCCGGTGACCGCGTTCGCCACGCTGCAGATCCGGCAGGGGAGCGGGGCGGCCGTCCGGGCGCACCTGGCCTCCGTCCCGGAGGTCCTGGAGCTGCACACCACCACCGGCAGCGGCGACATGCTGTGCCGGCTGGTGGCGCGGTCCAACGCGGACCTCCAGCGGGTGATCGACCTCGTGGTCGGCTTCGACGGCATCGTGCGCGCGTCCACCGCCATCGTCATGGAGAACGCGGTGCCGCTGCGGGTGATACCGCTCGTCGAGCAGGCGGCCCAGCTGCCGCCCCCGGCCGCCGGGGCTCCCGCCGAGGCCCTGGTGTGACCCGGACCGGGCCGGGGCCCGCGCGGCGGGCGTCAGCAGGAGGGGACGGAGCCCTTGCCGGTGCGCAGCGACTCGAGCGCGGTGATCGCGCCCTTGAGGCTGGTCACCGGCACCAGGCGCAGACCCTTCGGGCGCTCGGCGAGGGCGTCGCCGCACTCGGCGCGGGGCACCAGGAACACCGTCGCCCCGTCGCGGGCCGCCGCGCGGGTCTTCAGGGACACGCCGCCGACCGGGCCCACCGTGCCTTCGGGCGAGATGGTGCCGGTCCCGGCGACCACCGTGTCGCCCGCGAGGTCGGTGCCCAGCTTCTCCACGATGCCCAGCGAGAACAGCAGCCCCGCGCTCGGCCCGCCGACGTCCGCGAGCCGCAGCGTCACCTTCACGTCCTTCGGGTCGCGACCGAGGTAGCCGAGGGCCGCCTCGGTCGCGTCGTCCTGGGACTGCCGCATCTGCTCGGTGTTGTACTTCTCGATCTCCTCGACGTCGTCCCCGCTCGGGTAGACGGCGTCGGTCGGCATCACGGCCTCGTCGGTGCGGAACCAGCCGTCGACGACGTCCGCCAGCCGCACGTCGGCGTCCGGCCCGGTCGCCTCGATCGTGGTCATCCGCAGCTGCCCGTCCACCGGCACGGTGCGGACGCCGGGGCCCTCGACGGAGATCACCGGCTTGCCGTCCCGCTCACCGAGCACGTTCGCGGTCATGCCCGGCCGCGCCACCGTGAACGGGAGCGGGGCGAGCGCCGCGACCGCGACCAGCGCGGCGGCGGGCATGGCGCAGAGGGCGACGGCCTGGGGGCGCGAGAGGCGAGAGAGCACGGGGTCAATCTAACGGTGCGCACCCCTCCCCCGGACGGACCCCTGCCGGATGCGAGCGTCTCGCGGGCGCGGTCGACTCGCCCCATGAGCAGCGACGCCCCGCCCCCGCCGCCCCCGGACGACGACGACCCGTTCCGCAAGCGCCCGCCCTCGGGCGGCGGATCCCCGGGCGCGGGCGACGCCGCGGGCAACACCGGCGCGGCGCCCGGCCCCGGCGACCCGGGCGGTCCGGGCAGCCCGTACGACCCGCCCGGCGGCCCCGAGGGCCCCGGCGGCGCGCAGCCGCAGGGCAACGCCGGCCCCGGCAGCCCGTACGACCCGGGCGGCCCCGCCTCGCCCGGCGGCCCGCACGGCCAGTACGGGCCCACGGGCGCCTACGGGCCCGGCGGACCGTACTCCGGCGGCACCGCCCCCGACCCGCTCGCCGGCATGCCCCCGCTCGCCGACAGCCTGCGCCGCGTCGGGGCCCGGATCATCGACCTGATCCTCGTCGGCGTGGTCGCCGGACTGCTGGCCTGGGCGTTCAACGTCGACGAGTACGAGTTCGACGCCGACCGCGTGGACGCCGCGAAGTTCTGGATCCGCGACATCATCATCGCGGTCCTCTACGTCGCCTACGACACGATCATGACCGCGCGCAACGGCCAGACCCTCGGCAAGAAGCTGCTCAAGCTCCGCGTGGCCAACCTCGACGACGGCAGCACCCCGTCCCTGGCCACCTCACTGCTGCGCGCGGCCGTGCTCTGGGTGCCGTTCGCGTTCTGCTGCGCCTGCCTGTGGATCGCCATCGCGGGCGGCTGGAGCTTCTTCGACAAGCCGTACAAGCAGGGCCTTCACGACAAGGCCGCCAAGACGGTGGTGGTCAGCACCGAGCCGAACACCTGACGCCGGACGGCCGACGGACCGTCAGCGCCGCGCCGGCTCGCGCCGCGCGGCGCCGGCCGTGTCCGAGGTGGCCGGAACCCGCTCCTCGGCGGCGCGTCCGACCGGCCCGGAGGCCATCGCGGCGAGCACACCCAGCGCGAGCGAGAGGACCACGACCGACGCGACGGCGAGGACCGAACTCGCCCCGCTGAGCGCCAGCAGGGCGATCGTGCACAGCACCGCCGCGCCGGTCCCACGGACCAGCTGCGCGGTGGACGGGGTCACGGGGGCAGTCACGGGCGGACGGGCCATGGCAATCGTGTCCTCGGTGCGTAGGTGACGGACGGTCTGTGCCGGGAGCCGCCGGGGCTGCGCTCCCGCCGGAGGGCAGGGGACGGCTTCTGTCCGGCACATGCCCGGGCCACCTGCCGGACAAGCGCGACACCGTCCGGCGACCGGTGCACCGGGGGGCGCACGCAGGCACGCGCAGGGCACGGAGAGCGCCCCGGACTCCCGACCGAGCGACCGCTTACACGATGTGCACACGACAAGTCAAGGTCTAGTTTTTCCAACGAACGTCCGGTCAAATGTTCTCACTTGACACACGCGTATCTACGCGCGCAGCTCCTGCCTGCCTGGAATCGCAGGACCCAGTACTTCCGTACTCAGGACATCTCTCATGTGCGCGCGGACGCGGGGGAGGAATTCAAGTGGCATCCAGATGGGCGCTTCGGGCGGCCGCTACTGCCGTCGTCATCACGACGGCCGGAGCCGGTCTCTCGACCTTCGCTGTGGCACAGCCCGCTGAGGGCACCGCTGTCACCGCGAAGACGGGCTCGCCGACCAAGGGCGAGAACCGTGAACACAACTTCGAAGGCCCCCTGACCCACAGTCAGGAGACCAAGCGCGACGAGGCCATCAACCAGGTCCTCGCCGGCGAGGCCACGGCCGAGAAGAAGAACGGCTCGAAGGTCGTCGAGCTCAAGGGCAAGAACAAGCACGGCGGCAGCAAGTACGTCGAGCTGGGCCGGGAGAAGACCGACAAGATCTTCACCATCCTGGTCGAGTTCGGGGACCAGGTGGACCCCCGCTACGGCGGCACCCCTGGCCCGCTGCACAACAAGATCGCCCAGCCCGACCGGTCGAAGGACAACTCGACCGAGTGGCAGGCCGACTACAACCAGAAGCACTTCGAGGACATGTACTTCGGCGAGGGCGAGTCCCTCAAGACGTACTACGAGAAGCAGTCTTCCGGTCGTTACTCGGTCGACGGCGAGGTCTCCGACTGGGTCAAGGTGCCCTACAACGAGGCCCGCTACGGCTCGAACCTCTGTGACCCCTGCGCGTGGAACGCGGTGCAGGACGGTCTGAACGCCTGGTTCGCGTCGGAGACCGCGAAGGGCGCCACGTCCGCCGAGCTCAAGTCCCGCCTGGCCGAGTACGACCAGTGGGACCGCTACGACTTCGACGGCGACGGCAACTTCAACGAGGCCGACGGCTACGTCGACCACTTCCAGATCGTGCACGCCGGTGAGGACGAGTCCGCCGGCGGCGGCGCACAGGGCGAGGACGCCATCTGGGCCCACCGCTGGTACGCGTTCGGCACCGACGCCGGCCGCAGCGGTCCGGAGGGCAACAAGCTCGGCGGCACCCAGATCGGCGACACCGGCGTCTGGGTCGGCGACTACACCATCCAGCCGGAGAACGGCGGCCTCGGTGTCTTCGCGCACGAGTACGGCCACGACCTCGGTCTGCCGGACCACTACGACACCCAGGGCGGCGAGAACTCCACGGGGTTCTGGACGCTGATGTCCTCGGGTTCGTGGCTGGGCACCGGTGACGGCCAGATCGGCAACCTCCCCGGCGACATGAACGCCTGGGACAAGCTGATGCTGGGCTGGCTGGACTACAAGCTGGTCGGCTCGAAGTCGGCCACGTCCACCAAGCTGGGCGTGCAGTCGTACAACACGGCCGACAAGCAGGCGCTGATCGTCGAGCTGCCCGAGAAGGACGTCACCACCGAGGTCTTCACGCCCGCCCAGGGTGAGAAGCAGTGGTGGAGCGGCAAGGGCGACGACCTGCGGAACACGCTCACCCGCAGCGTCGACCTGACCGGCAAGACGTCGGCCAAGCTGTCCTTCGAGGGTCAGTACGACATCGAGCAGGACTACGACTACGGCTACGTCGAGGTCTCCACGGACGGCGGCGCCAACTTCACGGCGATCGACGGCACCGTCGAGGGCCAGCAGATCCCGCGTGACGGCAGCGGCGCCCCGGCGCTGACCGGTGTCGTCGACACGAACTCGACCTTCGAGTTCCCGCTGGACGCGTACGCCGGCAAGCAGATCCAGGTCCGCTTCCGCTACGCCACCGACGGTGGCCTGTCCCGCCCGGGTCTGGTCGCCGACAGCATCGTCATCACCGCGGACGGCGCGTCGGTCTTCTCCGACGACGCCGAGACCGAGGTGGCCGGCTGGACCGCCAACGGCTTCACCCGCGTGGGCGCCAGCTTCACCGACAGCTACCCGCAGTACTACATCGTCGAGAACCGTCAGCACGTCGGCTACGACAAGCAGCTGAAGACGGGCCCGTACAACTTCGGCTTCTCGACGACCCGCCCCGACTGGGTCGAGCACTACGCGTACCAGACCGGCATGCTGATCTGGAAGTGGGACACCTCCCAGGCGGACAACAACACCAGCCAGCACCCCGGCACCGGCCTGATCCTCCCGATCGACGCCCACCCGGCCCCGCTGCGCTGGACCGACGGCACCCTCATGCGGAACCGCATCCAGGCGTACGACTCTCCGTTCAGCCTGACGCGGACCTCCGGCATCACCCTGCACAAGGCCGATGTCGCCACCGTCGTCCCGTCCCTGCCCGGCGTGCCGGTCTTCGACGACACCAAGGACGACTACTACGACGAGGCCAACAAGCTGGCGGGTGTCAAGATCGACAGCACCAACACCCGGATCCAGCTCGTGAGCCAGTCCAAGGACGGTTCCACGATCACGGTCAAGGTCAGCCCCGCGGGCAAGTAGTACATACCGAGTAATATCGGTCACACTGCATCACCGCAGGTCAGACAGCGTTCGGCGGCGTTCCCCTGGCGGGGCGCCGCCGGACGTGTTCAGATGCCTCCCATCGAAATTTTCGAAGTCGACGGGAGGCATCGTCATGTCCTCAGGATTCGTCCGGCTGCCGAGCGGCAGCGTGGTGGTCGCCCTCACGCTGCCCCGGCCCGACGAGCCGGGGGGCCGCGGGCGCGACCGGGTACGGGTGCTGGTGCACGCGCGGAACCGGGCGCGGGCGCTCACCCGGCTGCGCAACCTGGGACTGCGGGCGGTGTACCTGCGGGGCAACGTCGCGCCGCCCACCCCCGACGAGGTCACCGCGGTCCTGCACCACCCCGACGGGCTCATATGGCGCGAGGCCCCGGCCCCCCGCGGCGCGCAGTACCACCCCTGGCACCCCATCCGCACCCTCGTCGGCCGCCCCGCCGCCTGGGCCTGACCCCCGGCCCCTCCGGCCTCGTCGTCCCCCGGGCTCCCGCCCTTGGCCCGGGCCGCCGCCCCCGGCCCCCGCCCCGGCGGGCGTCAGCCGCCCGCGACGACCGGCTCGCCCGTCAGGTCCACACCGGCCAGCCGGAGCTCCTCCAGGGCCCGGTCGGTGGTGGCGCGGGCGACGCCCGCCGTCAGCGGCAGCAGCACCCGGGTGCGCAGCCCCGCCTTCACCGCGTCCAGCGCCGTCGCCCGCACACAGTGGTCGGTGGCGATGCCGACGACGTCGACCTCCTCGACGTCCCGCGACCGCAGCCACTCCGCGAGCCCCACGCCGTTCTCGTCGGCCCCCTCGAAGCCGCTGTACGCGGCCGCGTAGGCGCCCTTGTCGAAGACCGCGTCCACCGCCCCCGAGGTGACCGCCGGCGTGAAGTTCGGGTGGAACCCGACACCCTCGGTCCCCGCCACGCAGTGCGCCGGCCAGGAGTTCACGAAGTCCGGGTCGTCCGCGAAATGCCCGCCCGGCGCGACGTGGTGGTCACGCGTGGCCACCACGTGCTGGTACGCCCCCGCCTGACCGGCCTGACCGATCAGCTCCGTGATCGCCGCGGCGACGTCCGCCCCGCCGGAGACCGCGAGGCTGCCGCCCTCGCAGAAGTCGTTCTGCACGTCCACCACGATCAACGCTCGACGCATCGCCCCGTACCAACCTCTCGACCCTCGAATGAAGACAACGAAAAAGCTTCACGCACCGACGGCTGCTCCATACCCCTCCGCCGCCACCGCCGCACGTCGTCAGACGGCGTACTCCGTCGGAATGACGGGTTCCCCCCGCGACAGCTGGGTCGCGGACATCGGCAGCGAGGCCCGGGCCGCCGCGTGCCGCTCACGCGCGGCCTCCAGCGGCTCCCGCCCCACGACCTCGCCCCCGCGCACCAGCTCCACCAGCAGCTGCGAGCCGGCCAGCTCCTCGGGAACCTCCCCGGTGCCGATCACCTCCGCCTCCGGCACCCCGTACGCGTCGTAGCGGCGCGCGGCCCACTTACGGCCGCCCAGCGTCTGCTTGCCGCCGCCGGAACGCTTCGCCACCGGCTCCAGCGGCGCGTCCGCGTCCGCGGAGGCCGCACGGGCCACCAGCTTGTAGACCATCGACGCCGTCGGGTGCCCCGACCCGGTCACCAGCTGCGTGCCCACCCCGTACGCGTCCACCGGCGCCGCGGCCAGCGAGGCGATGGCGTACTCGTCCAGGTCGGAGGTCACCACGATCCGGGTCCCCTCCGCGCCCAGCGTGTCCAGCTGCTGCCGCACCCGGTGCGCCACCAGCAGCAGGTCGCCGGAGTCGATCCGCACCGCGCCCAGCTCCGGACCCGCCACCTCCACCGCCAGCGCGACCGCCTCGGCGACGTCGTAGGTGTCCACCAGCAGTGTCGTGCCGCGCCCCAGCGAATCCACCTGCGCGGTGAAGGCGTCCCGCTCCGAGTCGTGGACCAGAGTGAAGGCGTGCGCGCTCGTGCCGATGGTGGGGATGCCGTAGCGGAAGCCGGCCGCCAGGTCCGAGGTGGAGGAGAAACCGCCGACGTACGCCGCCCGCGAGGCGGCGACCGCCGCCAGCTCGTGCGTGCGGCGCGCGCCCATCTCCATCAGCGGCCGGTCGCCCGCCGCCGCCGCCATCCGGGACGCCGCCGCGGCGATCGCGGAGTCGTGGTTGAGGATCGACAGGATCACCGTCTCCAGCAGCACGCACTCCGCGAAGCTGCCCTCCACCCGCAGGATCGGCGAGCCGGGGAAGTAGACCTCGCCCTCCGGGTAGCCCCAGATGTCGCCCGTGAAGCGGTAGTCCGCCAGCCAGTCCAGCGTCGCGTCGTCGACCACCGCGCGCTCCCGCAGGAAGGCCAGTTGCGCCTCGTCGAAGCGGAAGTTGCGCACGGCGTCCAGCACCCGGCCGGTGCCGCAGACCACGCCGTAGCGGCGGCCCGAGGGCAGGCGGCGGGTGAAGACCTCGAAGACGGAACGCCGCTCGGCCGTCCCGCTCTTCAGAGCCGCCTGCAGCATGGTCAGTTCGTAGTGGTCGGTGAAGAGAGCCGTCGACGGCACGTCGACCGGCAGCCCGAGCTCCGCTGTGTTCATAGAACCGATGCTACCCCCATCTCGTCAATTTGACGATTAGTGTCCGGCGACGCCCCGCGCCGTCCCGGGACCCGGTCCGTGCGGGTACCCACCTGGGGTGGCAGCATGGTTGTTGTGACGTCACCCGCTCCCGCACCCATGGAAACCGAACGCACCGAGTCGGCGGAGGAGACCTTCGCCGTGCCCGAGCCGGACGTCCCCTGGGTCACGATCGTCCACAACGACCCGGTCAACCTGATGAGCTACGTGACCTACGTCTTCCAGACGTACTTCGGCTACTCGAAGGACAAGGCCACCAAGCTGATGATGGACGTCCACCACAAGGGCCGGGCGGTGGTCTCCAGCGGCTCCCGCGAGGAGATGGAGCGCGACGTGCAGGCCATGCACGGCTACGGTCTGTGGGCCACCCTCCAGCAGGACCGCCGGTAGTCACCTGCCGCGCGCGACCGGACCGACCGCCCGCCGAGCCGAAAAGAACTGCCACCCCATGCCCGGAACCTTCGAACCGCTTCCCGGCGGCGGCGCGGCCGTCGCACTCGACGACGTCGAGATCTCGATCATCCGGTCGCTGGCCGCCCAGCTCCTGGAACTCATCGGCCCCGGCCCCGCCGAGGACGCCTCCGCCGACCCGCTCGCCGAACTCTTCGCCGACGGCCCCAGCGAGCCGCCCACCGACCCGGTGCTGCGCCGCCTCTTCCCGGACGCCTACACCGACCCGGCCACGTTCCCGGACACCGCCGAGCAGGCCGAGGAGGCGAAGGCCTACTCCTCGGAGTTCCGCCGCTACACGGAGAACGACCTGCGGGCCGGCAAGCGCGAGGACACCCTCGCGGTGATCCGCTCCCTCGACGAGCTGACGATGGGCGCCGGCGGCGCCGGCGAGGGCGGAGGCCGCCTCGAGCTGACCCCCCAGCGGTCCGTCCAGTGGCTGAAGACGCTCAACGACATCCGCCTCGCCATCGCCTCGCGCCTGGACATCACCGACGAGGAGGACAGCGAGATCCTCTACCGCCTCCCCGACACCGACGAGCGCAAGCCTCTGGTGATGGCCTACCTGTGGCTCGGCGGCCTCCAGGAGAGCCTCGTCGAGACGCTGATGCCGCAGTGAGCCCGCAGTGACGCAGGGCGGACGGTCCGTGGGGATGCCGTAAGGATCGCGTAAGGACGAACCTCGACCGTTGCCCGGCGTTCAGTAAACGGACAGCAAAATCCGATTTCCGGACACGGCAAATCGGTCAAATTCGGAATATTTCACCGCCGCGTTGTGGAGTTGCCCACAGCGCGGCGGTCTGCTTCTCCGTACCTTTGAGCCAACTTTCTCGTTCCCGCGGGCCACACCCACGCCCTCCGGGAACGGCGCCACCAGGCCGACCGACCGTCGGCAGGCAGGAAAAAACTCCCCCCATGCCCCCTCGGGGCACGTACTGCCCGGCCCGCCCACCACGTCGAAGACGACGCGCGACGGGCCGGTTTCTTGGAGAAAGGCGCACCAACATGACCTCTCCGCAGGTCGCGAAGACGAACGACAGCAGTGAGGCCGTGCGCGGCGACGCCCCCGAGGAGGGGTACGAGCGAGGGCTCGGCAGCCGTCAGGTCCAGATGATCGCCATCGGCGGCGCAATCGGCGTCGGCCTGTTCCTGGGAGCCGGGGCGAACATCGCCAAGGCCGGCCCCTCCCTGATCCTGATGTACGCCCTCGCCGGCGTGATCATCTTCTTCATCATGCGGGCCCTCGGTGAGCTGCTGCTCTACCGCCCCGTCTCCGGCTCCTTCGCCGAGTACTCCCGCGAGTTCGTCGGCCCGTTCGCCGGCTACTTCACCGGCTGGACGTACTGGCTGATGTGGGTGGTCACCGGCATGGCCGAGCTCACGGCCGCCGCCATCTACATCCACTACTGGTTCCCCGACATCCCGCAGTGGGTCTCGGCCCTGGTCTTCCTGGTCGTCCTCTTCGGCGCCAACCTGATCTCCGTCAAGCTCTTCGGCGAGATCGAGTTCTGGTTCTCCATGGTCAAGGTCACCGCCATCATCGGCATGATCGTGATCGGCCTCGGCGTGCTGACCTTCGGCTTCAGCGCCGCCGGCGACACCGCCCAGGTCTCCAACCTGTGGGAGTTCGACGGCTTCTTCCCCAACGGCATCGGCTCCTCGCTGATGACCCTGCAGGGCGTCATGTTCGCCTACCTGGCCGTCGAGCTGGTCGGCGTCACCGCCGGTGAGTCGGAGAACCCCGAGAAGACGCTGCCCAAGGCGATCAACACCCTGCCCTGGCGCATCGCCCTCTTCTACGTGGGCGCCCTGACCGTCATCCTGTGCGTGGTCAAGTGGACCGAGTTCGCGCCCGACGTGAGCCCGTTCGTCGCCGCCTTCGCCAAGATCGGCATCCCGGCCGGCGCGGCCATCGTCAACTTCGTCGTGCTGACCGCCGCCCTGTCCTCCTGCAACTCCGGCATGTACTCCACCGGCCGCATGCTGCGCACCCTGGCGGACAACGGCGAGGCCCCCCAGGTCTTCAACAAGCTGTCCTCCACCAAGACCCCGGCCGTCGGCATCACCGTCTCCGCGATCCTCATGGGCATCGGCGTGGTCCTGAACTACATCGTCCCGGAGAAGGCCTTCGGCTACGTCACCTCCGTCGCCACCGCGGCCGGAATCTGGACGTGGCTGATGATCTGCGTCAGCCACGTCCTCTACCGCCGCGCCGTCGCCGCGGGCCGCGTGCCCGCCTCCTCCTTCCCCGCCCCGGGCGGCGCGGTCTGCAGCTGGATCGCCATTGCCTTCCTGCTGATGGTGACCGTGATGATCGCGCTCAACGCGGACTCCCGGATCTGCCTCTACGTGATGGGCGGCTGGGCCGTCGCCCTCGGCATCGGCTGGCAGGTCCTCAAGGCCCGCAACCCCGAGATCACCCGCCGCGACGAGCCGCTGCTCGACAAGGTCGGCTGACCCTCCGCGTCACCGGGACGGCGCAGCCGCCCCACCGGCCCGGACACACCCGGTCCCGCATACCGGCCCCGCCGTCTCGCCACGCGAGAGGCGGGGCCGGTCCGTGAATGCGGCGGCCCGCCACGACATATCCTGCCGCCATGCTGACCATCACCCAGGCCCTCGTGGACCAGATCGTCGAGCACGCCCGCAGGGACCACCCCGACGAGGCGTGCGGCGTCGTCGCCGGCCCGGTGGGCTCCGGCCGGCCTGAGCGGTTCATCCCCATGCTCAACGCCGCCCGCTCGCCCACCTTCTACGAGTTCGACAGCCAGGACCTGCTGAAGCTCTACCGGGAGATGGACGACCGCGACGAGGAACCGGTCGTCATCTACCACTCCCACACCGCCACCGAGGCCTACCCCTCGCGCACCGACATCTCCTACGCCAACGAGCCCGGCGCCCACTACGTGCTCGTCTCCACGGCCGACGCCGACGGCCTCGGCGACTTCCAGTTCCGCTCCTACCGCATCGTCGACGGCGAAGTCACCGAAGAGCCCGTCCAGGTCGTCGACGCCTACCCGGCCGCCTGACCTGCGGATTCGTCCCCACCATGGCGGGATGTCCGCATACTGGCCGGATCGACCGCAGAGCGAGACGCACTGTCGGCCCGGCCTTCGGGAATCGATACGATGACCGCATGGTTTTCCACGACGTGAGCGAGAAGACGCCGGGCACCCTGCTCGTGGCGCGGCTGCACGTCGACCTGTGCCGCCTCAACAGCGCCCTCTGCCCGCGCTGAACGCGCGCGGCCGTCCCCGGGGCGGCCAGGAAGGCCCTCGGCCCGGGGCGCCGCCCGACCAGCCACGGGCCGCCGCCCCCGACAGCCACCCGCAGCACAGCCACCCGCACCACCACCGACAGGAGCCCTGACATGGCCATCGAGGTCCGCATCCCCACCATCCTCCGCCAGTACACCGACGGGCAGAAGGCCGTCGAGGGCACCGGCGACACCCTCGGCACCCTCATCACGGACCTCGAGTCCCGCCACCCCGGCATCCGGGCCCGCATCGTCGACGGCGAGCAGCTGCGCCGCTTCGTCAACGTCTACCTGAACGACGAGGACGTCCGCTTCCTCGACGGCATCGACACCAAGCTCAACGACGGAGACAACGTCACCATCCTCCCGGCCGTGGCCGGCGGAATGGTCTGAGCGGCCGGGCCGGCTCAGACATGCGTTACGACTCCCCGATCGCCGCGGTGGGCAACACCCCTCTGGTGCGCCTGCCGCGGCTCTCGCCGTCCGAGAACGTCCGCATCTGGGCGAAGCTCGAGGACCGCAACCCGACCGGCTCGATCAAGGACCGCCCCGCGCTCCACATGATCGAACAGGCCGAGAAGGACGGACGCCTCACCCCCGGATGCACCATCCTGGAGCCCACCTCCGGCAACACCGGCATCTCGCTCGCCATGGCGGCCAAGCTCAAGGGCTACCGCATGGTGTGCGTCATGCCGGAGAACACCTCCCAGGAACGCCGCGACCTGCTGGGCATGTGGGGCGCCGAGATCATCCCCAGCCCCGCCGCCGGCGGCTCCAACACCGCAGTCCGCAAGGCCAAGGAACTCGCCGCCGAACACCCCGACTGGGTGATGCTCTACCAGTACGGCAACCCGGACAACGCCGGCGCCCACTACGCCACCACGGGCCCGGAGATCCTCGACGACCTGCCGTCGATCACCCACTTCGTCGCCGGCCTCGGCACCACCGGCACCCTCATGGGCGTCGGCCGCTACCTGCGCGAACACAAGCCCGACGTCAAGATCGTCGCCGCCGAGCCGCGCTACGACGACCTGGTCTACGGCCTGCGCAACCTCGACGAGGGCTTCGTCCCCGAGCTCTACGACGCCTCCGTGCTCACCACCCGCTACTCGGTCGGCTCCGAGGACGCCGTCGTGCGCACCCGGGAGCTGCTCCAGTTCGAGGGCATCTTCGCCGGTGTCTCCACCGGAGCCGCCCTGCACGCCGCCATCGGCGTCGGCAAGAAGGCCCTCCAGGCGGGCGAGGACGCCGACATCGCCTTCGTCGTCGCCGACGGCGGCTGGAAGTACCTGTCGACCGGCGTCTACACCGCGGCCACCAGCGAGGAAGCCATCGCCACCCTCCACGGCCAGCTCTGGGCCTGACCCGCGGAACCCGTCCGCGGACCCGGCCACGGGCCCACCGGGGCACACGCGACGCACCTGTCACACGGCGGCCGGCACCCCTCCCCAGGGGCGCCGGCCGCCGTCGTGCGCCCCCACGCGCCCCATGTGCCCCACGACCAGCCGAACCGGTGACAAGGCAGGTGAGTTCCCCCACAACGGAGCCTCCGCGAGGAGCCACGGACGCCCCGGCGGCTTAGTCTCGACGGACCGCACGAGCCCCGTCGTCCCACCGCCGCCGCCCCACCGCCCGCCAACGGAGGTTCCCGCTCCCATGAAGCTCACCGTCGTCGGCTGCTCGGGGTCGTTCCCCTCCACGGAATCGGCCTGCTCGAGCTACCTCGTCGAGGCCGACGGCTTCCGGCTGCTCCTCGACATGGGCAACGGCGCCCTCGGCGAGCTGCAGCGACACATCGGCCTGTACGACCTGGACGCGATCTTCCTCAGCCACCTGCACGCCGACCACTGCATCGACATGTGCGCCTACTTCGTCGTCCGGTACTACCGGCCCGACGGCGGCCGCTGCGAACCCATCCCGGTCTTCGGCCCCGAAGGCACCGAGCACCACCTCACCACCGCGCACGCCGACACACCTTCGGCCAGCTCGATGAGCGAGGTCTTCGACTTCCACACCGTCAAGCCGGGCACCTTCGAGATCGGCCCCTTCACCGTCCACACCGAGCTGATGGCGCACCCCGTCGAGGCCTACGGCATCCGCATCGAGCACGACGGCAGGTCCCTCGCCTACTCCGGCGACACCGGCCCCTTCCCCGCGCTCGAGGACCTCGCCCGCGACACCGACCTCTTCCTCTGCGAAGCCGCCTTCGACGCCGACCGGGACCAGATTCCCGACCTGCACCTCAACGGCACCCAGGCCGGCGAGATCGCCGCCCGCGCCGGAGCCCGCAGGCTCGTCCTCACCCACATCGCGCCCTGGACCGACCCGCAGAGCAACCTCGACTGCGCGGTCGCCGCCTACCACGGCCCGGTCGAACTGGCCCGGGCCGGAGCGGTCTACGAGATCTGACCGCTCCCGCACCGGACGACCGGCGGCGACGTCAGGGCGAGCAGACCTTCGCCAGCTCGCCGGACGCCTCGGTGATCGGCGAGATGTCCGGCGTGACGTCACCCGACTCGACGGCCTTGCGTACCTCTTCGACCCCCGCCTGCAGATCGTCCACCGCCTTCGCGACGTCCGCGTCACCCGTCGAGTCGTCCAGCTCGCCCAGGTTCTGGTCGATGGCGGTCAGCGACTCCTCCAGCTGCGTCGGATCGTTGCCTGCCGTCTCCACCGCCTGCTGCAGTTCGGCCACACTGTCCGATATGGCCGCCGCCGTCCGCGCGCAGTCCACAGCTGTGGACAACGCGTCGCAACCGGTGGTCAGCAACGCGGCAGCCGCCACCGCGGCCACCACCGCCGGAACCCTCTTCGCGGCACGCGCCGCCGGAGCAGACATGGAAATCGGTCCTCCTGTCGTGGGGGGCCGACCGCACGACGGCCGCCGCACGTCCCCGGAAGGAAAGACGCACGGCGGCACGCCGGAGTTCCGAACCAAGAAACCCTAAAGAGTGGTTTCGAGCGCCACCCGCTGCGCCGTCGCCAGGTCACCGCATCCGGCCACCGCCAGGTCCAGCAACGCGTTCAGCTCCTCACGGGCGAACGGCTCCGCCTCCGCGGTGCCCTGCACCTCGACGAAACGCCCGTCCCCGGTGCACACCACGTTCATGTCCGTCTCGGCGCGCACGTCCTCCTCGTAACAGAGGTCCAGCAGCGGCACCCCGCCCACGATGCCCACCGACACCGCCGACACCGTCCCGGTCAGCGGCTGCCGCCCCGCCTTCACCAGCTTCTTGCCCTGCGCCCACGCCACCGCGTCCGCCAGCGCCACGTACGCACCCGTGATCGCCGCGGTACGCGTCCCGCCGTCGGCCTGCAGCACGTCGCAGTCCAGCACGATCGTGTTCTCGCCCAGCGCCTTGTAGTCGATCACCGCGCGCAGCGAACGGCCGATCAGCCGGCTGATCTCGTGCGTCCGCCCGCCGATCCGCCCACGTACCGACTCACGGTCCCCGCGCGTGTTCGTCGAACGCGGCAGCATCGAGTACTCGGCGGTGACCCAGCCCTCGCCGCTGCCCTTGCGCCAGCGCGGCACACCCTCGTTCACCGAGGCGGTGCAGAACACCTTCGTGTCACCGAAGGAGACGAGGACGGAGCCCTCCGCGTGCTTGCTCCACCCCCGCTCGATGGTCACCGGGCGGAGCTGGTCGGGGGTACGGCCGTCGATACGAGACATGTGCCCGAGCCTATCCGCCCCGCGACCGTGGCCCCGACGGCCGGCGGGATACTGGAACCCATGACCCGCATCGTCCTCGCCACCCGCAACGCCGGGAAGATCACCGAACTCCGCGCCATCCTCGCCGAGGCGGGCCTCACCCACGAACTCGTCGGCGCCGAGGAGTTCCCCGAGGTCCCCGACGTCAAGGAAACCGGCGTCACCTTCGCCGAGAACGCCCTCCTCAAGGCCCACGCCCTGGCCCGGGCCACCGGACTGCCCGCCGTCGCCGACGACTCCGGCCTCTGCGTCGACGTGCTGAACGGCGCGCCCGGCATCTTCTCCGCCCGCTGGGCCGGCCGCCACGGCGACGACCTCGCGAACCTGGAGCTGCTGCTGGCCCAGCTCTCCGACATCGCCGAGGAGCACCGGGGGGCGCACTTCGCCTGCGCCGCCGCGCTCGCCCTCCCGGACGGCACCGAACGCGTCGTCGAGGGCCGCCTCGAGGGCACCCTCCGCCTCGCCCCGGCGGGCACGGGCGGCTTCGGCTACGACCCGATCCTCCAGCCCTTGGGCGAGACCCGCACCTGCGCGGAGCTGACGGCGGCGGAGAAGAACGCGATCAGTCACCGGGGGAAGGCGTTCCGGGAGCTCGTCCCGGTGGTCCGGGAGCTGCTGGGTTGACGGGCCGCAAAACGGCCTGCGAATCCGTGTTACCTTCGATTCGCAGGCCGTTCAGTGTGCGGCCGGTGGGATTCGAACCCACACGGGCTTTCGCCCACTGGGACCTAAACCCAGCTCGGCTGCCAGTTACGACACGGCCGCATTCGCCTGTCATGGTACCCGCTGCCGCACAACCCGCCCTGGCCGGTTGTTGCGGCCACCTCTGCACCATGTCGCCGTCAACGTGTGGCAGTTCGGGCAGAGCAGCCGGAGGTTCTCCCGACGGTCGTCGCGCCAGTCCCCGTTGATGTGATCGACTTCCAGAGTCATGGGTCTGCCCTGCCACTCAGCCCCCGTGCCGCACCGGGCGCAGTTTTCGCGGACACCGATTTCCGCAAGGGCACGGCGCAGCATCGAGGTCCTCGTCCGGTACTCGCGGTCGTGGAACACGAGAACTTGTTCAGCTGTGAGCTGCGGATTCGTGCCCGCCCGGACTCGCTGGTGGCTCTGCCCGAGGAAGTGCGCAGTCGACAGTTCTGCCTCCTCGATCCACCCGGTCAGCCACCGGCGTGTGGTGGTATCGCTGGGCAGTTCCAGGTGGCGCAGCGCTTCTGCGTAGGAGATCGCTCGGGCCACCGCTGTGGCCAGGGCTGCTTCTCCGGGATGCACGGCCTTGCGGCGGCTGCCGAAATGGGTGATGTCGATGCCGAACGCGGCGAAGCGCTTTCTGAGGTGGGAAGCAAGTCCCCTGTAGGGCCGTACCCCTAGAAGTGCGATTGCTTCGTCCATGTTCGAGCAGCGCGAGGCGGCTTCGGTCAGCCGTTCTCGTGTGTATGCGATCCCGGGTGTCACTTTGCGGAGCTCCTTCGCTTGCCCCGCCCGCGGTAGGTGTCCGTCGTGGCGTGGCAGTTGGGGCAGAGGTAGCGAAGGTTGTGCAGCCGGTTGTCACGCCAGTCTCCGTTGACATGGTCGATTTCCAGCCTCAGCGGCTCTCCGTCCCATTCGCCGGGATTGCCGCAGTCGGAGCAGCGCTCCGGGATCTTGGCGGCGCTCATCGCATTGCGCAGTGTGGAGTTCCTGATCCTCCGCGCCGTCTCGGGCTCTTGCAGTACCAGCGGCCAATCCGGGTGCCGCTGCCGCGGCACTCGCGTACTGGGGTGCGAGGACCGGTCGAGGTGCGTGGTGTCGATGCCGTACAGGCACAGGCGGCGGCTGATGTGGGTGTGGTTGCCGCCCACCCGGTCGAGCCCAAGCCGTTGCAGGACCTCGGCCATGGTGCGCGACCCGGACACGGCGTCCTGCAGGACCTGCCTCGACCACTTCACCTCCCGCTCGAACCGCGAGGTGTCGATCCCCAGCCGCCGCATGCGCTGGCGCAGATAGTTCCGACTGCTGCCCCGCGTCTCCACCCCCAGTCGTTCCAGCGTTTCCGTCAGCGTCCGCGACGCCCCCGCCGCCTCCCGCAGGGCCTCGTCGCTGATCCTGGCCGTCGGCATGACCGTCTCCTCCGCTCAGGCCGCGCGCGCGTTCGCACGGCTCGCACGGATCAACGAACCGGTTATCGGACGGTTACGTCCGATGGGCGAACACCGGCGTGTCGCGGAGCGGCGGTCACAGGCTCGCCGTGCCGTTGGTCTCGAGGGCGGTGAGGTCGAAGGTCTGGGCCATGCGGCGGTAGCCGGCGTCGTTGAGGTGGAGGTGGTCGCCGCAGTCGTACTGCCCGGCGAGGCGGCGCGGGGCGTAGGGGTCGCGCAGGGCCTTGTCGAAGTCGACGACCGCGTCGAAGACGCCGCCGGCGCGGATCTCGGTGTTGACGGCCTGACGGGCCGTCTCGCGGACCCCGTCGTAGCCCAGGTGGCCCTCGAACGGCATCAGCGTGGCCCCGACGACCGGGATGCCCCGGGCGTGCGCGCGGGAGACCAGGGTGCGCAGCCCCTGGGTGATGGCGGCGGGGTCGGGGGTGCCGTCGGGGTCGCGGAGGATGTCGTTGATGCCGAGGACGACGACGATCGCCCTGGTGTTGGGGCGGGCGAGCGCGTCGCGCTGGAAGCGGTTGAGGCCGCTGGGGCTGTCGGCGGGGCGGCCGACGCCGTCGGTGAGGAGCTGGTTGCCGCTGAGGCCCGCGTTGGCGATGCCGTAGCGGTCGCCGAGGCGGCCGGCCAGCACGTCGGTCCAGCGGCGGTCGGCGTCGGGGGTGGAGGTGACGCCGTCGGTGAGGGAGTCGCCGATGACCACGATCGTGCCCCGGGCGTCCTTGTTGAGGACGTCGAGGGCGGTGACGTACCGCCAGAACGGGGAGCGGTCGGTGTAGGCGAGGCCCTGCGGGTCGAGGGCGTGGTCGCCGGTGGCCAGGTAGGAGGTCTGGCGGGCGTGCCGGTGGTAGGTGACCGGGCCGGCGGGGGTGGGGGAGTAGGTGGTGACGAGCAGGTCGGCGGCGGCGGGCACGCGCAGGGCGACGGCGTCGCTGACGACCTGGCCGCCGGGCGGGACGGTGACGGCACGGGCGCCGGAGAAGGTCAGCGGGCGCAGCGTCTCGGGGAGGGCTTCGGGGGTGTCGTCGTCGGCGGCGACGGCGACCGAGGCGGAGGTGATGTGCAGCGGCTGCTGTCCGTAGTGGTTGGAGAGGGTCACCCGGGCGGCGGTACCGCCGGCGCTGGTGTGGATGACGTTGCGGATGGAGCGTCCGGCGAGTCCGGTGAGTTCGGTGCGGGGCTCGGCGCCGGAGGGGACGGCGGCCCAGCTGCCGACCCAGGCGCCGGTGGAGGCGGGGGCGGCCGGTTTGTGGGGGGTGCGACCGGAGGGGAGGCTGGTGTCGCGTGCCTCGGTGCGGGGACTCGCCTCGCGTGCCGCGAGGTATATGCCGGTGCTGACGGCGATTATCAGGGCGGTGAAGGCCGCCAGCAGGGCGCAAGCGTGACGCCTGGTCATGCGGGGCACGACTCCTCGGGCTGTGGAACGACGGAACGGTCGGGACGGCGGGCGGTGCGGGTCATCCCCGGCGGCTTTCCGCGCGTCCTCGTGAACAGGACGTCGGGAACGTTTGTTCCGTTCCCGGAGTCGGTCAGAAGGGACGTTTCTTTCCTGACGGGGCATGCGATACAGGTGGACGGGCGACGAATGGGACAGAAGGACGAGAACGGCGGGTACCCCGCTGACACCGGTGACACCGCTGACACCGCTGACACCGCTGACACCGCCGGTACCGACGGCATCGGTACCGCCGACACCGGCGTCGTCGGCGTCGTCGGCGTCGGTGGCGACGGGAGCGGTGGCGGCGGGGGTGGGGACGCGGGGCCGGGGCAGGGCGAGCATGCCCGGCCGCCGGAGGGCGGCAATCGCGGCGTCCCCCGTTCGGCCGCACGCCCCATAGATGGTTTCACCCTCGCCGACGAGGAGCGTCAGCGGGGTGTCCGTCGGATGAAGGCGCTGGCCACCGGGCTGTTGCTGCTGGTGGCGGTGATCTACGCGCTGTTCACCTGGCTGGAGCACCAGGGCGCGGGGGCCTGGGCGGGTTATGTCGCGGCGGCGGCCGAGGCGGGCATGGTGGGCGCGCTGGCGGACTGGTTCGCGGTGACGGCGTTGTTCCGGCATCCGCTGGGGCTGCCCATTCCGCACACCGCGATCATCCCGACCAAGAAGGACCAGCTCGGGGAGTCCCTGGGTGAGTTCGTGGGGGAGAACTTCCTGTCCGCGGAGGTGGTGCGGACCCGGCTGCGCGCGGTGGGGATCGGCAACCGGCTGGGGACGTGGCTGGCGGAGCCGGAGCACGCCGACCGGGTGACGGCCGAACTGGCGACGGCGCTGCGCGGTGCGCTGACGGTGCTGAAGGACCGTGACGTGCAGGACGTGGTGGGAGAGGCGATCACCCGGCGGGCGGAGGCCGCCGAGGTGGCCCCGGTGCTGGGCAAGACGCTGGAGCGGGTGGTCGCGGACCACGGGCACCGGCGGACGGTGGACCTGGTGGTGGCCAGGGCGCACGACTGGCTGGAGCTGCACAGCGACCGCGTGATGAACGCGGTGCAGGGCGGTGCGCCGGGGTGGACGCCGCGGTTCGTGGACCGGAAGGTCGGCGAGCGGGTCTTCAAGGAGCTGCTGCGGTTCGTGACCGAGATGCGGGACATGCCGACGCATCCGGCGCGTGACGCGCTGGACCGGTTCCTCGTCGATTTCGCCTCCGACCTGCAGTCGGACACCGAGACGCGGGCGCGGGTGGAGCGGCTGAAGTCGGAGGTGCTGGACCGTGACGAGGTGCAGGACCTGATCGCCTCGGCCTGGTCGGCGGTGCGCCGGATGATGGTGGAGGCGTCGGAGGACGAGCAGAGCCGGCTGCGGCTGCGGGTGCGGGCGGCTCTGCTGTCGCTGGGCGCGCGGATGAAGGCGGACCGGCGGCTGCAGGAGAAGGTCGACCGCTGGGTGGAGGGTGCGGTGACCTATGTGGTCACCACCTATCGGAGTGAGATCACCGCGTTGATCACGGACACGGTGGCCGGCTGGGACGCGCGGCACACGACGCGGAAGATCGAGGCGCACATCGGCCGGGATCTTCAGTTCATCCGCATCAACGGCACGGTCGTCGGCTCGTTGGCCGGGCTGCTGATCCACACGGTTTCGCGCATGCTGGGGGCATAGCCGTAACGGGCGGGGCAACAGGGAGTGGGACCGCCGCTCGCTCGACGGAGAGGGAGACCACGCGATGGCAGTTTCCGCGACACCCGAGCCTTCGGAGATCCCGGAGGAGACAGGCACCGTCACGACGGCCGTTCCGGCGAGACTGGACCGGCTGCCGTGGTCCCGCTGGCACTGGATGATCGTCATCGGCCTCGGCACGGTGTGGATCCTGGACGGCCTCGAGGTGACGACGGTCGGCAACATCGCCGGCCGGCTGGCCGAGGAGGGCAGTGGACTGCCCATCAGTTCGGCCCAGGTCACCGGAATGGCGGCAGCGCTGTACGTGGCCGGCGCGTGTGCCGGCGCGTTGTTCTTCGGCTGGCTGACCGACCGGTTCGGCCGTAAGAAGCTGTTCATCACGACGCTCGCGGTGTATCTGGCGGCGACCGCCCTGACGGCTGTCTCGTTCGACGTGTGGTGGTTCTTCCTCTTCCGCTTCCTGACCGGTTTCGGCATCGGCGGCGAGTACGCGGCGATCAACTCCGCCATCGACGAGCTGATCCCGTCGGAGTACCGGGGCCGGGTCGACCTGATCATCAACGGCAGCTACTGGCTCGGCGCCATCGGCGGCGCGCTGCTGTCCATCGTGATGCTGGACACCGACATCTTCGCGGCCAACGTCGGCTGGCGGCTCACCTTCGCGCTCGGCGTGGTCCTGGGCCTGGTGATCCTGCTGGTGCGGCGAAACGTTCCGGAGAGTCCACGGTGGCAGTTCATCCACGGTCATGGCGAGGAGGCGGAGAAACTCGTCGCCGACGTCGAGCGGCAGGTGGAGGAGGAGAAGGGCCACAAGCTTCCGCCGCCGGCCGGTGAGATCACCATCCACCAGCGCAAGTCCATCGGTTTCGGTCTGATCGCGAAGACGGTGTTCACGAAGTACCCGCGGCGCACGGTGCTCGGCCTGGCCCTGTTCATCGGACAGGCGTTCCTCTACAACGCGATCACCTTCGGTTTCGGCGCGATCCTCACCAAGTTCTTCGACGTGCAGGTGGGTCACACCGGTTACTACTTCGCGGTGATCGCGGCCGGCAACTTCCTGGGCCCGCTGCTGCTCGGCAAGCTGTTCGACACGGTCGGCCGCCGGATCATGATCTCGTCGACGTACATCCTGTCGGGCCTGCTGCTGTTCGTCACGGCGTGGCTGTTCAGCCAGGAGGTGCTGACGGCGACGACGCTGACGGCGTGCTGGTGCGTGGTGCTGTTCTTCGCCTCGGCGGGTGCGAGCAGCGCGTACCTGACGGTGTCGGAGATCTTCCCGATGGAGACGCGGGCGATGGCGATCGCCTTCTTCTACGCGGTGGGCACGGCGGCGGGCGGTATCGCCGGTCCGCTGATCTTCGCGGACCTCACGGAGTCCGGGGTGATCGGGGAGACGGTGCTGGCCTTCCAGATCGGTGCGGGACTGATGTGCGCGGCGGGGCTCGTCGCGGTGTTCCTCGCGGTGAAGGCGGAGCGGCGGAGTCTGGAGGACATCGCCACGCCTCTCTCCGCCGTCAAGTCGCCCACCCCTGCTCCCTGACCCGCTCCCTCCTGCAGCGCTCCCCCTCCCTCCCGTAGCGCTCCCCCTCCCTCACGCAGCCGTGCCGCGGATCCTCTCGCGGCACGGCTGCGGCGCGTCGTGTCCGGGGGTGTCCGCCGCCGTCGACGATGGCGTTGCTCGGTGAGCGGGCGTGGTGGCCCGGGCGCCCCGCGGGCGGCGCGCTGCCGCAGGCGCCGGACCCGGACGGCACCCCTTGCGGGGCTCCGGCCGCGGCCTGATCCCGGGGCTCCCCTGCGGCGCGGGCGCACCGCAGGGGGCACGTGGTGTCAGGACGGGGGGAGCTGCCGCTTCCTTGCGCCCTTGGGGCGCTTGGTGCGGACGCCCACGCCGCCCCAGAAGGCGAAGCCGGTCACGACGACGCGGGGCGCGTCGGGGGAGTAGGAGCCGTCGTCGCCCCGCGCGTCGTGGTCGAAGCCGCCCATGAAGCCGGTGCCGCGCATCACGACCTCGACGCCCGGCGGGACGATGATCTCCACCCCGCCCATCAGGGCGACGCAGTTGATGACGATCTCGTGCCCCGCGAAGTACGCCTCGCGCAGGTCGATGACTCCGCCGCCCATCACGGCCACCGCGTCGAACCGCCGCGGCGCGACCCAGTGGCCCACCCGCTGGAAGCCGGCCATCACGGCGATCCCCCGGTCGGAGGAACCCCGGCCGCCGGTGATCCGCGACGACCAGTCCACCTCCGCCCCGGAGGCCCGGGCGGGCCGCTTCACCATGGAGACGGCCGGTCCGTCCGGCGCGGGCAGGTCCCGGGTGACCGGCTCCAGCTCCCCGTAGGTCTTCGCCGCGTACACGATGTCCAGCCGCTCCTGGAACTCGTCCATGTCGAGCCGGCCCTCGGCGAGGGCGTCGCGGAGCCGCTCGGCGACCCTCTCCCGGTCGGCGTCCCCGGCCCGCAGTTCGGGCAGCGGCACCTCCCGGCGCCCGCCCCGCGCTGCCTCGTCCCGCTCCACCCGTTCGTCCCGCTCGTTCGACGCGTCGGCCATGCCGCGCAGCATACGAGTTCGGGACGCCGCCGGTAACGCCGTCCCGGCGAGAGCGTGCGGGACGGGGTGACGCCGCCGCACCGACACAGCCCACTACTGCGGGCGCGTATCGGTCATACCGGTACATAGTGAGCACATGGTGTATCGGCGGAACGCGGAGGAACGGAGCCGGAGCACGCGATGAAGAACGACCGCAGGAAAAAGCCGGTGCAGGGCTGGCGGCATCCGGCAGCGTCCGCCGCCCCCTCGGGAGGCGAAGGGGGCGAGGCGGGCGCGGGGGGCGGGAGCGGTGACGCCCCGGGACCGGGCGCTCCCGGACCGGCCGCCCCGGGGACCGCCGCCTCCGGCCGCAAGGGCTGGCGCCGCGCGCTCCCCACCTGGCGCTCCGCCCTCCTCGGCATGGTCACCGTCATTCTGCTCTGCGCGGGCGCCCTGGCCGTCGGCTACCACCTGGTCAAGATCCCCCGCGCGAACGCCCTGGCCACCATGCAGAGCAACGTCTTCCTGTACGCGGACGGCTCGCGGCTGGCCCGCGACGGCGACGTCAACCGGGAGAGCGTCCGGCTGTCGCAGGTGTCGTCGGCCGCGCAGCACGCCGTGCTCGCCGCCGAGGACCGCGACTTCTACGACGGCTCCGGGGTGGACCCGCAGGCGATGGTCCGCGGCGCCTGGAACACCGTCACCGGCAAGGGCCGGCAGTCCGGTTCCACCATCACCCAGCAGTACGTCAAGAACTACTACCTGGGCCAGGAGCAGACGCTCACCCGCAAGGCCAAGGAGTTCTTCATCGCGATCAAGCTGGACCGGGAGAAGCCGAAGGACGACATCCTCGAGGGCTACCTGAACACCAGCTACTTCGGCCGCAACACCTACGGCATCCAGGCCGCCGCCCAGGCCTACTACGGCATCGACGCCGCGGAGCTGAACGCGGCGCAGGGCGCCTACCTGGCCGCGCTGCTGAACTCCCCGAACGCCTACGACGTCGACGCCTACCCGGAGAACCGGAAGAAGGCCCTGGTGCGCTGGCGGTACGTGCTGGACGGCATGGTCAAGGAGGGCTGGCTGACGCGGAAGCAGCGCGCCTCCCTGGAGTTCCCCGCCCCCCGGCCCAACCGGATCAACACCGCCCTGTCGGGCCAGCGCGGCTACGTCGTCAACGCCGTGAAGGCGTATCTGGCGGAGCACGACATCCTCGACGAGGCCGCGCTCGACGGCGGCGGCTACCGGATCTGGACCACGCTGCGCAAGCCGGCCCAGGACGCCCTGGTGGAGGCGGTCGAGGAGGAGGTCCTGGACAACCTGGAGCCGAAGGCCCGGGACGCCGACAGGAACGTGCGGGCCGGGGCCGCGGCGATCGAACCGCGCACGGGCAAGGTCGTCGCCATGTACGGCGGCACCGACTACCTGAAGCAGTACACCAACAACGCCACCCGCCGGGACTTCCAGGTGGGTTCGACGTTCAAGCCGTTCGTGCTGGCCGCCGCCCTCGAGCACCAGGCGCAGACCCACGACGGACGGCCCATCACCCCGCAGACCATGTACGACGGCACCAGCAAGCGGGCGGTCGAGGGCTGGCCGGGGGCCCGGTACACCCCGGAGAACGAGGACGGGAAGGACTACGGCGAGATCACCGTCAGCGAGGCCACAGACAAGTCGGTGAACGCGGTGTACGCCCAGATGGCGGTGGACGTGGGCCCCGACCGGGTGCACCGGACGGCGGTGCGGCTGGGTCTCCCGGAGCGCACCCCCGACCTGATCGCCTCCCCGTCGATGGCGCTCGGCACGGCCACCGCGAGCGTGCTGGACATGACGCAGGCCTACGCCACCCTGGCGGACCACGGGCGGCACCGGCCGTACACGCTGATCGAGAAGATCACCCGCAACGGGTCGCAGACGCTCTCGCTGCCGGAGCGCGACAGCTCGCAGGCGGTCAGCCGGGTCGCGGCGGACACCACGACGTCGGTGCTGCGGGGCGTGGTGTCCGGCGGCACCGCCACCGCCGCGCTGGCGGCGGGGCGGCCCGCGGCCGGCAAGACCGGCACGGCCGAGGAGGACACGGCGGCCTGGTTCGCCGGGTTCACGCCCGAACTGGCCGCGGTGGTATCGGTGATGGGCCAGGACCCGAAGACGGCCGCGCACAAGCCGCTGTACGGGGCGATGGGCCTCGGGCGGATCAACGGCGGCGGCGCGCCGGCCGAGGTGTGGGCGGCGTTCGTCAAGGACGCGATGAAGGGGCGCAAGGCGATCGCGTTCGACCTGCAGGTGCGCACCGGCAGTGGCGACCTGAAGCTGCCGTACGCCGTGCCGAGCGACGGCGCGTCGGCCTCGCCGTCGGGCGAGCCGTCGGAGGAGGGGGCGTTCGAGCCCGGGGACGACCCGGAGCAGGAGGGGTCCACCGAGGACGGTTCCTCCGAGGACGGTTCCTCCGCGGGCGGTTCCGTCGAGGGCGGTGAGGGCGGCGAGGGGCACGGCGTCGAGGGGGCGGGCGGCCCCGACGCCGGGCCGGCACCCGGCGCGGCCGTGCTGCCGTCGCCCGGTCACGGGCCGCAGCCGGGGGAGTCCGCCTCGGTCGACGGCGTCCCCGTCGACGGCCGGCCGCCGGGGAGGCCCGCGCCGTGGCCCGGCACAGGGCCCTACCCTCCGCCGCACGGGCAGTACCCGTGGCCGCCGCGGTTCATGCCCTGAGCCGGCGCCCCGGCGGGACGGCAACCGCCCCGCCGGGACAGGGAGAAGGGGGCGGACCCCGGGCGCGGTCCGGCCCCAGAGGGGGTCGCGGGTGTGGCGAGATGTATAGGCCCCGGGTGTACAACCAGCCCGCGGGGGCGGCCCGGGGGGCGCGCCCCCCCCCCCTTCGGGTGTCGCGGGTGTGCCTAGAGGTAGAGGCCCGTGGTGTCCTCCGTGCCCTCGAAGCGGTCCGCGGCGACCGCGTGCAGGTCGCGCTCCCGCATGAGGACGTAGGTCATGCCCCGGACCTCGACCTCGGCCCGGTCCTCCGGGTCGTACAGGACGCGGTCCCCCGTCTCGACGGTGCGGACGTTCTGCCCGACCGCGACGACCTCCGCCCACGCGAGGCGCCGGCCGACCGCCGCCGTCGCGGGGATCAGGATGCCGCCGCCCGAGCGGCGCTCACCCTCCGACGTGTCCTGACGCACCAGCACGCGGTCGTGCAGCATCCGGATCGGAAGCTTGTCGTGCTCGGTGTCGCTCACAGTTCTGTTGACGCTCACGGTCCGAACCTACCTGGCCCGGGCCCCTCGCCGTCCGAGCGGGTGCCGTCGTGCGGGGGTCGTTGTGCGGGGGCCGCTCAGCGACGGCGCCGGCAGCGCCTGCCGCGCGAGCCGCCGGAGCTCCGGGTGCCGCTGAGCACCAGCAGGCCGACCACGCCGACCGCCACCAGCGCCACCGGCACGATCCGGTTCATCCGCGGCGAGCCCTCCTCGTCGACGAAACGTCCCCGCACCTCGGTCATCGTCCGGTTGACGCTCACGTAGGCCCGTCCGAGGGTCTGGTCGACCTGGCTGCGCGCCTTGGCCTTGGCGTCGTCCACCATCGTCCTGGGGTGCATCCGCACCCCGATCTCCTCGAGCGTCTCCGCCAGCTGAGCGCGACGGCGCTCGATGTCCGCCTTGATCTGCGCCGGTGTCCTGGTGTCCGGGCTGTCCGCCACCGTGCCGCCTCCGTGATCGTTTCGCCGTCGGATGTCCGTCGTCCGTACCGTACGTCGTCCTGCGTTCCGTGGTGCTGTGCACCAGTCTGTCAGCTCGGGGCCGGGCCGCACGGCCACGCCCCCGGTTACGCTCGTACGCGCCCACCCGGTGACCAGTGACCAAGGAGCCCCACCCGATGTCCGAGCGACTTCAGCCCGGCGACACCGCCCCCGCCTTCACCCTTCCCGACGCCGACGGGAACGAGGTCTCGCTGGCCGACTACGCGGGCCGCAAGGTCATCGTGTACTTCTACCCCGCCGCGCTTACCCCCGGCTGCACCAAGCAGGCGTGCGACTTCACCGACAACCTCGAGCTGCTCGCCGGCGCGGGCTACGACGTCGTCGGCGTCTCGCCGGACAAGCCGGAGAAGCTGGCGAAGTTCCGCGACAAGGAGTCGCTGAAGGTCACCCTGCTGGCCGACCCGGACAAGAAGGTCCTGGAGGCGTACGGGGCGTTCGGCGAGAAGAAGCTGTACGGCAGGACGGTCGTCGGGGTCATCCGGTCCACGGTCGTGGTGGACGCCGACGGGACCGTCGAGCGGGCGCTGTACAACGTGAAGGCCACCGGACACGTGGCCAAGATCATCCGAGACCTCGGCGTCTGAGACGCCGGCAGCCGGGCCGGGCGGGGGCGGTGAGCCGCGCCCGCCGCCCCGGCCCCCGCGGAGGGCCCGCGACGCACAACCCCGCCCGGCGCGTGGCACGGTGCCGCCGCGTCAGGCCCCACGGCGGTGGCTCAGGCCCCGTGCCGGTCGGCGAGTGCCCAGGAGGCCGCCGCGACGCCCGCCGTCACCGTCAGCACGGACGGCCAGGCGCCGAGCCGCTTGGCCAGCGGGTGCGAGCCCGCGAAGGCGGCCAGGTACGCCGTCGTGAGACCCGCGGCCACCGGGCCGCCCGCCTGACGCTTCCACCGGGTCGCCGCCGCCGCGCCGGCCGCGGCCAGCACCACCCCGCCCAGCTCACGCCGCTTCGTGCCGCGGGCCACGCCGAACCCGCCGACCAGTCCGGCCGCCGCCACCAGCCCCGTGGGCACCTTCGCCGCCATCACGTCCTCCTCGCCTCGCCTCACATCGCCCGAACAGCTTCCGCCCATCCTGTCACCGGCGCCCCAGGGCCGGCCCCGACGCCCCCAGAGTTGAGTCCCGGCTTGTCAATTTTCCGGACCGGAGCTATATAAGAAGACATCAGGGCATCGCACCCAGGAACCGTACGAAGGGAGTGACCGTGATGCTCATGCGCACCGATCCGTTCCGCGAGTTCGACCGCCTCACCCAGCAGGTCCTCGGGAACACGGGAGTGCCGAACCGGCCGGCCGCCCTGCAGATGGACGCCTACCGCGTGGGCGACGACCTGGTCGTCCAGGTGGACCTGCCCGGAGTGGACCCGGAGACCGTGGACCTCGACGTCGAGCGCAACGTGCTGAGCATCCGCGCGCAGCGGCGCGCTCCGGCGCCCGAAGGCGCCGAGGTGATCGTCGCCGAGCGCCCGTCCGGCACGTTCAGCAGGCAGCTCTTCCTCGGCGACACGCTGGACACCGAGCGGATCGACGCCTCCTGCGACGCGGGCGTCCTCACGCTGCGGATCCCGGTCGCCGACCACGCCAAGCCGCGCAGGATCCGCATCAGCGGCGGCCCCGACGGCGGCGGTCGCAAGGCCATCAGCCGCTGACCGCACCGCGGTCGCACCACGGTCGCACCGCCGTCACGCCATGCACGCGGTGTGAACAGAGGTGTGCGTGCCGCGAAGGCGGGCATACGAGCCGCAGCACCGGGCCGGGACAGGCCGCCCCGGCCCGGCAGTCATCTGACGGGAGCTGAAGAGGAGCAGTCCCCTTGACCATTCCCATGATGTCGAGCGACGCCAGCGCCGCCGCCACCCTCCCCGCCGTCACCGCCGCTCCCGTGCCGGAACCCCGCGAGGGCGCGACGGCCGCGACGACGGCCGACACGTCCTGGGACGACCTGGTCGCCCAGGTCCGCGAGGCCGGGCTCTACCCGACCGAGGAGCAGGCCGAGCGGGTCACCCGCGCCGTGCTCGCGGCACTCGGAGAGCACGTCGTCGGCGACGAGCGCGTCGACCTGGCGCGGGCGCTGCCCGAGGAGGCGGGGCGCATCGTCGCCGCCCAGGTTCCCGCCCATCAGGCCCCGGCCGCCGCGGAGTTCGTCAACGAGCTGTCCCGTCGGCTGCCGAACGCCACGCACGCCACGGCGCGTTGGGACACCACGTCGGTCCTCGGGGTGCTCCCCGGGCTGGTCGGCGACGACCTGACGCACCGGCTCCTCGCACAACTCCCGTCCGGCTACGCCCTGTTGTTCGGACAAGCGGAACTCGTCCGCGCCGCCTAGAGGTTCGCGCCCCAAGGGTCTGTCCGGCGGATCATGCCGTTCTTGCTGCCGGTTCGCTTGTCAGCGGGCCTGAGCGGGGTCTGGTGCGCGCGGCTGCAAGGCGGAGGAGGGAGGCGACGCGATGGGGGTGCCCCCGCGCGAGCGAAGCCGAGCGTGGGGGAGTCGTCGACCGACGACAACGCCGCAGACGTGCGTGCCAGGCCCCGCGACCCACGTGCGTGATCCGCTGGACAGACCCTAGCCGTGAGGGCGGCTCCTAGGCGAACCGGTAGTCGCGGGCCAGCACCCGCCGGTACGAGGTGCGCCACTTGGCCCGGTACCACCGGACCTCCCGTCGCAGTTCCAGCCCGCCCGGGCCGGGGACCAGCAGCGCCACCGCGCAGGCCCCGGCGGGGGCGGGCGCGGAGTCGAGCGGGATGCGCCAGGTGCGGCCCGGGCCGGCGGTGAAGACCGCCTCGGCGGCGGGGCCGCGGAAGTCGGCGGCGCCCTGGGCGACGTCGGCGTAGAAGAGCAGCCGCTCGAAGCGGTCCGCCCGCCCGAGGGCGACGTCGACGGCGGTGCCGTCATCGGTGAGGGCGACGAACGGCCAGGCGTCGAGGGCTCCCGTCCCCGCCGCGTCCGCGGCGCGGTCGGCGCCGCCCCGGGACGGGAGGCGCACCACGCCGGTGCGGCCGTCGCGGGTGCGCACCAGGCAGCCCGCGGCCACCCCCGCGCCCGCCAGCAGGTCGGCCGGGCGCAGCGTCATGCGCAGCACGCCCCTGGCCTCGGTGCGGGCGCTCGGGGCCGTCTCGGACAGCGTCACGGGGCCGTCGGCGGCGGCCTTGAAGAGGGCCGGCGTCAGCCGGATGGCCTTGCGCGGCGCGTGCCTGTCCGCTCCGTCCATGCCTCCCCCTCCCCCTGACAGCCCTGGCCGGTCCCCGCGGACCGGTCCGTCTCACCTGTGGGGTCCATCATGCCTTCCGGCTCCCGCCGCGCGTACGCGGGTGCCGCGGCCGGAGCGCCCGGTGCGCCGGGCGTGCGCGCGGGACGGGCCGGAGGTGCGGGCCCGGCCCGCCGGCCGGGTCAGTCCAGGAGCCGGTCCATCTGCTCGGCGGCCTCCCGCATGCCCTCGGCCATGCCCATGTCGGACATCTGATGCATCTCGTGCTCGTTGCGGAACGTCGAGGACAGCTCCATGCGGGTGCCGGAGCCGGCCGTCCCGCGCCGGGTGAGGGTGACCCGCATGCCGATCCTCGGCGAGTCGGAGAGCGGTTCGCCGTGGTCGTCGGAGAAGCCGTCGGTGAACTCCAGGCGGGTGGGCGGCGCCACCGAGTCGACCTTCCACCAGCCGTGCGGCTGGTCCCCCTCGGGACCGGTCATGTGGTAGCTGACCGTCCCGCCGGGGTTGAGGTCGAACTCGTCCACGGTGGCCGGATAGGCCGGCGGACCCCACCACCGCTCCAGCTTCCGCGGGTCGGCCCACAGCTGCCACACCCGCTCCACGGGCGCGTCGAAATCGGCGGCCAGCGTCAGCTCGAGCTGGTCGAAGTCCTCGTTGACGCTGGTGACGGTCATGATTCCCAGTCCTTCGGCACGGACGCGGACAGAGGTGCTCCTCCCAGCAAAACCCCGTGCCCGCGCCCCCGCCACTCGATCACGGGCCGCGCGCCGGCCCCGTTCCGCGGGCTGCCGGAGCTACGCCTGCGGGCCGTCGATCTCGTCGCGCACGAAGTCGCGCAGCCAGGCCCGGAACTCCGGCCCCAGATCCTCGCGTTCGCTGGCCAGCCGCACGATGGCGCGCAGGTAGTCGCCGCGGTCTCCGGTGTCGTAGCGGCGGCCGGAGAAGACGACGCCGTGCACGGGGCCGCACACCTTCTCGTCCGCGGCCTGCATCTGCAGGGCGTCGGTCAGCTGGATCTCCCCGCCGCGGCCGGGCTCGGTGCGGCGCAGCACGCCGAAGATGCCCGGGTGCAGCACGTAGCGGCCGATGACCGCGTAGTGCGACGGGGCGTCGCCCGGCGCCGGCTTCTCGACCAGTCCGGTGACCTGGACGACGTCGCCGTCCTCGGTGGCCTCGACGGCGGCGCACCCGTAGAGGTGGCTCTGCGAGGGGTCGACCTCCATCAGGGCGACCACGCTGCCGCCGTACCGGGCCTGCACGTCGATCATGCGGGAGAGCAGCGGGTCGCGCGGGTCGATCAGGTCGTCGCCGAGGAGGACGGCGAAGGGTTCGTCGCCGACGTGCGGGGCGGCGCAGAGCACCGCGTGGCCGAGGCCTCTGGGGTCGCCCTGGCGGACGTAGTGGATGGTCGCCAGGTCGGTGGACTCCCGCACCCGGGCGAGCCGGCCGGCGTCACCCTTGCGTTCCAGGGCCGACTCCAGCTCGTGGTTGCGGTCGAAGTGGTCCTCCAGCGGGCGCTTGTTGCGGCCGGTGATCATCAGGATGTCGTCGAGCCCGGCGGAGACGGCCTCCTCGACGACGTACTGGATGGCCGGCTTGTCGACGACCGGGAGCATCTCCTTGGGCGTCGCCTTGGTGGCCGGCAGGAACCGCGTGCCGAGCCCGGCCGCGGGAATGACCGCCTTGCTGAGGGTGGACCTCATGGATCTCATGGGTGCGGTGGTCCTCGGTGAGTGGGGAGCCGCCCCCGGTCGCGGGTGCCCGCGGGGGACGGGGAGCGGACGGACGGCGGAACGGACTGCGGGACGGGACGGGGCGGGACGGACGGCGTGACGTGCGGCAGGACGAGGCGCGACGGGCGACGGCCGGGCGGCGCGACGGACGGGACGCCGGCCCTCAGGCGGTCGCGCTCCGGTCGGCAGGGACCAGGTCCTCGCCGCCGGTGGACTGCCGTGGGATGACGGGCAGGACGG
This sequence comes from Streptomyces sp. NPDC056600, assembly GCF_042792855.1. Lineage (NCBI taxonomy): Bacteria > Bacillati > Actinomycetota > Actinomycetes > Kitasatosporales > Streptomycetaceae > Streptomyces > Streptomyces sp. NPDC056600. Next base: position 123,087 of record NZ_JBHTVQ010000003.1, on the reverse strand, counting down.
CCGCCGCCGGGGCGGGCGCCGGGGTGCGTTCGGCGAGGGGCAGGACCGCCGGGGCCGCCTCCTGGCCGAGGAACACCTTCCGCACCACCCGCTCGGCGGCGTTGCCGTCGTCGAACTGGACGAACCGCTCCCGGAAGGCGGCCCGCAGCGCCGTGGCCCGCTCGCCCTTCCAGGCGCCCGAACGCAGCACCTCGACCAGCTCGTCCTCGCTGGTCGCCGTGGCGCCCGGCGTCTCGCCCGGCCGCTGCGACAACAGGTCGAAGTACACGCCGCGGGCCTTGGCGTAGACCTCCCAGTCGTCGACGTAGGAGATGATCGGCCGGTCGAGACAGGCGTAGTCGAACATGATCGACGAGTAGTCGGTGATCAGGGCGTCGGCGGCCAGGCAGAGGTCCTCCACCACCGGGTACGCCGAGACGTCCTTGATCAGTCCGCGGTCCTGCAGCGCCTGAAGCCGCGGGTCCCGGCCGTAGAAGTAGTGGGTGCGCACCAGGACGACGTGGTCCTCGCCGAGCTCGCGGGTGAGGCGTTCGAGGTCCAGCCGGGGCACGAAGCCCTTCTGGTAGTCGCGGACCGTCGGGCAGTACAGGATCGCCGTGCGGCCGTCCTCGATGCCCAGTCCGGCGCGGATCCGGGCGACGTCGGCGGCGGTGGAGCGGAAGTAGACGTCGTTGCGCGGGTAGCCGCTGTCCACGTTCTCGAAGGAGCAGGGGTAGACCCGCTCCCAGATCTCCGTGGAGTGCCGGTTGGAGCTCAGGCTCCAGTCCCAGCGGTCGCAGCGCTCCAGCATCTTGCCGAAGCTCATGTTCTTCGCGGCGGCCGGGAAGCGCTGCTGGTCGATGCCCATCTGCTTCAGCGGGGTGCCGTGGTGGGTCTGCAGGTGCACCTGGCCGGGCCGCTTGACGATCTCGTCGGGGAAGTTGACGTTGTTCACCAGGTACTTGGCCCGGGCCATCACCTCCCAGTACCGGGGCGAGCGGGCCACCACGAAGTCCACGCCCTCCGGCACGGTGTGCTCCGCGCCGGCCCGGATCACCCACACGCCGCGCAGGTGGGGCGCGAGCTCCCGGGCCTTGTCGTGGATCGCCCGCGGGTTGCAGCTGACGCCGCGGTTCCAGTAGGCGCTGTAGACCACGAGGTTCTCGTCGATCGGGCGGCGCAGGTGCATCCGGTACAGCTGGTCGTAGGCCTTGCGGCCCAGGCCGACGCGGGCCTTGGCGGCCCGCTTGCGCAGGTGGTTGCGGGCGTCGGCGACGGTCCGGGCGGCCACCAGCGCCGGGTACGAGCCGCGCGCCAGCAGGTCGAAGCGCACGCCCAGCGAGCCCTGCGGCCGGACGTAGCCGGCCGGCCGGTAGCGCTGGAAGTGCGCGGCGGCCCGCCGGAAGAACTCGGCCCGGTCGCGCGGCTGGACGCGCTCCTCGCGGAAGAGCAGGAACAGGTAGTGGTCGATCACCCGCTCGAAGATCAGCGGGCGCACCGGGTCCAGGTGCGGGCGCTCGTCGAGGAAGGCGAACAGCCGCTCGTACTGCTCGAAGACGGCGAAGTGCTGACGGCCCGGTGTGCGCAGCGAGTTGCCCTTGCGGCGCTGGCGGTACTCCACGCACACCTGCGGCAGGCAGGCGATCCGCTCGGCGCTCAGCATGGTCCGGTAGACCATGAGGGCGTCCTCGTAGATGCCGTCGGTGAAGGAGAAGCCGCCGGCGAGGTAGAACTCCCGGCGGTAGAGCCGGTTCCACACCACGGTGAACATGGTGAGGAACTGGGGCCGCTCCAGGGCGGTGAAGACGTCCGGCCCGGCCTCGGCGAGCATCTCGCGGGCCGCGCTGCCCTGCACCCGGTTCCACCAGTAGGTGCGGACGTGGTCGACCAGCAGGATGTCCGGGTCCCCGGTCCGCTCCAGCCGCTCGGCGACGGCCGCGAGGGCGCCGTCGGCCAGCGTGTCGTCGCTGTCCAGGAAGAAGATGTAGTCGCCCCGGGCCTCGCGGACGCCCAGGTCGCGGGCCTTGCCGATGCCCTGGTTCCGCTCCAGGTGCAAGGGTCGCACGCGGCTGTCGCGGGCGGCGTACTCGTCCAGGATCAGGCCGCAGGAGTCCGGTGACCGGTCGTCGACGGCGATGATCTCGAAGTCGGTGAACGACTGTCCGAGTACCGAGTCCAGGCACGCGCGGAGATACCCCTGTACCCGGTACACGGGGACGACGAGGCTGATGCGCGGGTCGTTCGGAGTCGTGCCTGTCCGGCCGAAGCTCATACGGGACTTCCCTGGGGTCGAAGTGCTGGCGGTCCCTGCCCCGGGCGCCCGGCGGGGCAGGGAGAGTCCGAGGTACACGACGTCCCCCGGACAGGCGCATTTCCGGTCCTACGTGAACAGATCGATGACCCGGGGTGAACGTTGTACGTACCTCGCGGATGTGACGCAGACCACGGGACGGCCGGGTGGCGGGGGGCCTGCCACGGGCCCGGGGGATGCTTTCCGGTCGCGTCGGGCGCGCGACCTGGTGGCCCGGCAGGCCGGGTGACAGGGTGTCGACGCAGAGGCGTGGCGATGGGGGAGGTACGCACGATGCGTCGACGTACGGTGCTTCGAGGTGCCGTGACCGCGGGGCTGGCCGCCGCGGCCGGCGCCGTGACGACCCGGCAGGCGGCCGCGGCCGCCGAGTACCTGCTGGTGACCGTCGAGCAGTCCGCCAACCAGATCCAGCGCTGGAGCACCGCGCGGTCGTCCTGGAGCGGAACACCCGACTGGTACTGGACCGCCCCGGCCAGGTCCGGCGCCTGGTACGGCCTGTCCGACGTGAAGCGCCGCCTCACCGCCAACTGGGACGACGTCCTGGTGACCTGCGCGGGCGGCACGCCGAAGGACGGCGGCCGGGCCGCCATGGTGCGCGAGAGCGACGGGGCGATCGTCTGGCAGACGGTGGTACCCGGGCATCCGCACGCGATCGAACGCATCGACGGGCACGGCGCGATCGTCACCGCGTCCGCCAACGCCCGGGTTTTCGGGCAGCCGGTCCCCGACGATCCGTCGACCTCGCAGGACGAGAGCGACCCCGACGGGAAGTTCGAGGCCGGCGGCGGCCTGAACCTGTTCGTGCCGAGCAGCCACGGGGGACTGCCTCCCACGTCCTTCGCCGACAGCGTCAGCACCGGCTTCCCGGGGGCCCACGGGGTGCTCTGGGACAACGACAACGACCTGCTGCTGGCGATCGGCAAGGAGGAGCTCCGCGCCTACTCCCTGGTGACGAACGGCAGCGGCATCATCACCGGCCTCACGCGCAGGGCCACCCTCTCCTTCTCCGGCATGGGGCACGACCTCCAGCCCGACTACAGCTCCGGCAAGATCCTCTACACGGTCGGCGGGGACGGCGGCAACCCGGACGCCGGGGTCTGGGAGACCACGCTCGTGTGGAACAGCACGGACGCGGAGTGGAACTTCGTCACGCCCACCCGGGTGCACACCTGGTGGTTCATCAAGTCCTTCAGCCGGCTGCCCGACGGCAAGGAGTTCTGCGTCGACGCGCCCAGCGCGGAGGAGTGGTGGAGCGACCGGGTCGGCTACTACCAGGACGGCGCCTACGGCTACTCGGTACGGCCCGGCGCCAAGTTCTACAAGGCCCGCTTCTGGTCGCACGTCCTGTCGTAGGACCCGGGCCGTCCGAGGGACTTGGTCATGAAGACGCTGTCGGGGCCCTCGGTGTAGCCGGCGAAGGGCCCGCACACGGTGAACCCGTGCCGGGCGTACAGCCGCCGGGCAGCCGCGAAGTAGTCCGCCGCGCCGGTCTCGAGGCTCAGCCGTGCGCAGTCCTGCCGCGCGGCCAGGCCGGTCAGGTGCTCCAGGACGGCGGAGGCGACGCCGCGGCCGCGGGCCGCCGCCGTGGTGCGCATCGACTTCAGCTCCCCGTGGCCGGTTTCGATCTCCTTGAGCGCCCCGCAGCCGAGCAGGACGCCCTCCGCGGTGCGCGCGGTCACGAAGACGACGCCGTCGCCGGCCAGTGTCCCGTGGTCCATGGCGTGCACCGACTCCGGCGGGCTGGTCGCGTACATGTCCCGCAGGTGCTCGTCGAGCAGCGCGGCGACGTCCTCCCGCAGGGGCGAGTCGGCGGCGATCAGGAGGGCGGAGGCGGTCGTCACGCCGCTATTCTCGCAGGTCCGCGACATGCGGGGCCAGGGCCGGGGCGGTCACCGGGACCGGCCCCGGCCGCTCATCCGGACCGCGTGCCGGGTGCGTCGTGTCCGTGGGTGCTCGGGTGGAGGCGGGCGGCCTCCAGCAGGCGCGCGGCGCCGCGCACGGCCGCCGTGTGCGGGGCGGGGACGACGTCGAGCGGTGCGTGCAGCCGGGCGGCGAGGCGGTAGGTGATCTCCGGCCGCAGCGCGCCGCCGCCGGCCAGCAGCACGCCGCGGGCCAGCGCCCCGGGCATCAGCGAGGCGCCGTCCTCCCGGATCGTGGCGGTCGTCATCCTGGTCACCGCGTCCACGATGTCCTCCGGCGCGGCGACCCCGAGGTCGCCGGTGCCCAGGCCCACGCGGCGTGCGTCGGCCACCGCGCCGTCGTCCAGCAGCACCACCTCGGTGAGGTGCGCGCCGATGTCCACCACCAGCAGCGGCCGCGACAGGTCGGCCCGGGCCGCCACCGCGACGGCGCGGGCGGCGGGCACGGTCAGCACGCTCCGCGGCCGCAGCACCTCCACGGCGGACCGGGCCGCCGCCCGGTGTGCGGGGGAGGCGAGGGCCGGCGTGGTGAGCACCACCAGCGGACGGGCCGTGCGGGGCAGCCGGTGCGCGAGCAGCCCGCGCAGGACGTGTGCGCAGCCGGCCTCGTCGACGACCGCGCCGCGGTGCACCGGGCGTCCGCCGCGGCGGACGGGGCCGGCGCCCGGGGCGTCGCCCGGGCCGGGAACGAGGCCCGGGCCGGTGTTCCGGTCGGGGTGGGTGACGGTGGGGACGTCGAGGACGGTGTCGTGCCCGGCCGTCCAGGCACGGGTCCGCGCGCTGCCCAGGTCCAGCGCGACGGCGTACGGGTCCGGCCGCGGCGTCCCGAACCGGCCGCGGACCGGGCCGGCGCCCGTGTCCGCGCCGCCGAGCCGCTCCACGGTCACCGGTCCCCGGCGCGGGCGGGGCCCGCGGAGTTCGCGGGGCTTGTGGTGTTCGCGGGGCCTGCGGTGGCCGTAAGGCCTGTGGTGTTCGCGGGGCTTGCGGTGTCCGCCGGGCCGGCGGTGTTCGCCGTCGGGCCGACGCCCGTGCCCGGGACCATGCCCAGGGCCGTGCCCGCGCCCGGGGCCATGCCCAGGACCGTGCTCGGGCCCGTGCCCGCGCCCGGGGCCGCGCCCGGGGCCGCGCCCGTGGCGGTGGACTTGGCCGGCCGGTGGCGGGTGGCGTGCAGGTGCTGGCAGGGGGCGCAGTAGCGGGCCTGCGGCACGATCCGCAGCCGCTTGCGGTCGACGGGGAGCCGGCACCGGTGGCAGACGCCGTACCGGCCCTCGTCCATGCGCCGCAGCGCCGCCTCGACGTCCGCGAGGACCATGCGCGCCGGGGCCGCGACGCCAGGGTTCCCTCCCGTCGGGCGCCTGCGGAGGAACCGGAGCTGCTCGTCGAGGGCGGCCCGCAGGCCGGCCAGGTCCCGCGGGGTCAGGTGCCCCGGGGTCACGTGTCCCGGGGCCAGGTCCCGCGGGGTCAGGTGCCGCGCGGTACGGTCACCGGCGTCGGCGGTCGGGGAGTTCACCACTTCACCTCTGGTGGCACGGGCCCGCACCCGGCCGCGCGGACTGCGCGCGGCCGGCGGCGACGGGCCGAGGAGAACGACGGGCGCGAGGCGTCGGTCAGGCGCTGCGGCGGCAGCCGACGCAGTGGTGGGTGTACGGGAGGATCTCCAGCCGCTCCTCGGGGATCGCCTCCCCGCACCGCAGGCACGACCCGTAGGTGCCGTCGTCGAGGCGGGCGAAGGCGTCCTCGATCTCCCTCAGCACCTTGGTGACGGCTTCCTTCTGGGTGGACATCAGGTGGTCGTCCACCGTCTGGCCGCTGCCGGTGAGGGACCGCAGCTGGGCCAGCCGGCTGCCGCGCTCGTGCTCGAGGCGCTGCCGGATCTCGTGCGAGCCGGGGCGCTGCGGGCGGAGTTCGGGAGGAGCGGCGTCGAAGGCCATGGGACGTCCTTTCCAGCGGGTCCGGCGGACCGGACGGTTGCGGCGGGAAGCCGTGGGACTGCCCGGCGCGAAGCCCGGGCAACAGCGCTCGGCCCGCGCCGGGGAGGGTCCGACGGCAGGGGGCGTCGGGCCCTCGACGACGGGGCCGAGTGCCTGGGTCCGGCGGCCGTGGAGGCCGGGGACGCTCTCCAGCCTGGCCTTTCGCCGCCCTCACGGACATCGGCCGTGTGCCCCATTTCCGCCCGTCGTGCCCCACCCCGGCATGGGGTCCGCGACCCACGCCGAATGGGGTCCGCGACCCATCGACGCCGGCCTCGCGGACCGGCAGGCTGGAGGACGGCCCCGGTCGGCCCGTCCGGAGCGGGCCGACCGGCAAGCCGCTGAGCGTCCGGGGACCGCGATGCCCGAGAGTGGTGCGCGACGCATCGCTGAAGGAGGCGTGACCCGGTGTCCCTGTTCTGGCGGATCTTCCTGCTGAACGCCGTCGTGCTGGGCGCGGCGACGTCGCTGCTGCTGTGGGCGCCGGTGACCGTGTCCGTGCCGGTGCTGCTGACCGAGGCCGTGATCCTGGTCGTCGGCCTGGCGGTCATGCTGGTCGCCAACGCCGCGCTGATCCGCTGGGGGCTGGCCCCGCTGGCCCGCCTCACCCGCCGGATGACCACCGTGGACCTGCTGCGCCCCGGGCAGCGACTGCCCGAGTACGGCACCGGCGAGGTCTCCGACGTCATCCGCACCTTCAACGCCATGCTGGACCGCCTGGAGCACGAACGGGTGGCCAGCAGCGCCCGCGTGCTGAACGCCCAGGAGGCCGAGCGCCGCCGCATTGCGCAGGAACTCCACGACGAGGTGGGGCAGACCATGACGGCGATCCTGCTGGCCCTCAAACGGGTCGCCGACCGGGCCGACCCGCCGCTGCGGGAGGAACTGGGGCTGATCCAGGAGGCCACCCGCGCCGGCCTGGACGAGATCCGGCGGCTGCTGCGGCGGCTGCGTCCCGGCGTCCTGGAGGACCTCGGCCTGGTCAGCGCCCTCACCTCGCTGGCCGGGGACTTCGCCACCCACACCGGTCTGGTGGTGCGCCGCGAGTTCGACACCGACCTGCCGCCGCTGGACCCCGGGACCGAGCTGGTCGTCTACCGCGTGGCCCAGGAGAGCCTGACCAACGCGGCCCGTCACGCCGACGCCGAGACGGTCGTGGTGCGGCTGCGGCAGGTCCCGGACGCGGTCGAGCTGGCGGTCACCGACGACGGCCACGGCATCCGGCGGCTGGCCGAGGGCGCGGGCATCCGCGGCATGCGTGAGCGGGCCCTGCTGGTGGGGGCGTCGCTGGAGGTCACCGCGGGGGCCTCCGGCGAGGGGACGACGGTGCGGCTGACCGTGCCTGTCCCCTCCGCGTCCCCGTCGCCCGCCTCGCTCGCCGGGGGGCCGTTCGTGATCCCCGAACCGGGCGGGCTGCCCGGGATACTCCGGCCGCCGTCGGGAGGCCGCCCTGGCCGTGGTCCTGTTCCCGCCTCACGAGCGACCGCGCGGGGCGGCCCGGCCACGGGCACGCGGCGCGCCGCCCCGACGTCTGCCGCTCCGACGTCCGCGGACCCGACGTCCGCCGACCTGCCGGTCAGCCCCGGCTCGACGGTGGCCGAAGCGGCGGTGACCGACCCCGCCGGCTCGGCGTTCACCGATCCGGCGTTCACCGATCCGGCGGTCGCCGCCCCGGTGGTCGGCGCGTCTTCGTTCGCCGGCGGTCCGTTCGCCGACGACGTGTTCGCCGCCGAGCTCTCCGTGGACGACCCCACGGCCGACACCCCGGTGGCGTGGCCCCCGGTGCCGGAGGCGTCCGCCGCCACGGGCCCCGAGACCGTCGGAGCGGAGACCGCCGACCGCGAGGCGACGGGCCCCGAGGCCCCGCGCCCCGATCCCACCGAACCTGACGCCACCCGGCCGGACGCCGGATCAACCGACCCCGCGAGGCCCGACCCCGCGCACCCCGATGACGCCGAACCCGAACCCGAACCCGATCCCGGCCGGCCGGACGCCGTACGACCCGACGCCCAGGACACCTGAGATGCACGACGCGCACGCCACCCCGGCCCCCACCGGCCCCGCCGACACCCCCGGGCCCTCTGGGCCGCGGCCCACCCGGATCCTCCTCGCCGACGACCACGCCCTGGTGCGGCGCGGCGTGCGGCTGATCCTCGACCAGGAACCCGACCTGGAGGTGGTCGCCGAGGCGGGCGACGGGGCCGAGGCGGTGGAGCAGGCCCGTGCGCACGAGGTGGACCTGGCCGTGCTGGACATCGCGATGCCGCGGATGACCGGGCTCCAGGCCGCCCGCGAACTGGCCGCACTCAAGCCCGACCTGCGGATCCTCATGCTCACCATGCACGACAACGAGCAGTACTTCTTCCAGGCACTCAAGGCCGGGGCCTCGGGATACGTGCTGAAGTCCGTCGCCGACCGGGACCTGGTCGCCGCCTGCCGGGCCGCGATCCGCGACGAGCCCTTCCTCTACCCCGGCGCGGTGACCGCCCTGATCCGCCACTACCTCGACCGTGTCCGGCAGGGCGAGGAGGCCCCGGGCCAGATCCTCACCCCGCGGGAGGAGGAGGTCCTGAAGCTGGTCGCGGAGGGCCACTCCTCCAAGGAGATCGCCGAGCTGCTGTTCATCAGCGTCAAGACGGTGCAGCGTCACCGGGCCAACCTGCTGAGCAAGCTCGGGCTGCGCGACCGGCTCGAACTCACCCGCTACGCCATCCGGGCCGGACTCGTCGAACCCTGACCCCCGGGGCTCCGGTACACCTCCCGGGCCGGAGCCCCGGGTCCGCACCACCGGCACCGCCGACCGACTCACGGGAACGCCCGGAAAGGGGGACGACGCCGTGCACCCACCCTCGCAGCACCGCCCCGCTCCGGCGTTCCCCCTGCTCACCGCCCTGCTGCTCGCGCTCCTCACCGTCCTGGCCCCCGGCGGCCCGAACGCGCACGCGCTCCCGAACGGGCACGCACTCCCGCTCCCGCACGCGGCCCCGCAGTCACCCCTGGCCGAGGTCGCGTCGGCCGTCCCCGTCGCCGCCCGTGGCGCCGCTCCGCAGGCCGACCCCCCGTGCGCCGCCGCGTGCCTGACCCCCACGGCGGTCCGCCTCCACCTCCCCGTCGACCACCCGTCGCACCTGGGCCAGCCGGCCCTCGCGCCCACCGGGACCGCGACCGCCCCGCCCGCCCTCGTGCGGGCCGGCGTCCGGTCCGCCGACCGGCTCACCGCCCCGGCCGAAGCCCTCCCTCACCGCGGACGGTCGCCTCCCTCCGGCGTCTGACCGTCCCAGCCCACCCCCACCCCTCGTTTCGACACGTGCCGCGGCCGCGCCGGCCGTCGCCGCGGCATGCCCTGCCGGAGGCCCCGTTGTCCAGACCGTCGTTGTCCAGATCGTCCCGATCCACCCGCGTGAGGGCGCTGATCGCCCTCGCCGTGGTGGCCCTGTCCGTCCTCGTCACCCTCACCGTGCCGGTCCGTCTCGGACTCGACCTGCGCGGTGGCACCCAGATCGTGCTGGAGACCCGTTCCACCTCCACCGTGGAGGCCGACCGCGAGACCACCGACCGCACCCTCGAGGTGCTGCGCGGGCGCGTCGACGCGCTCGGCGTGGCCGAGCCGACCCTGCAGCGTTCCGGGGACCGGCGGATCGTCGTCGAACTGCCCGGCGTGCAGGACCCCGAGGAGGCCGCCGAGGTCCTGGGCCGCACCGCCCAGCTCACCTTCCACCCGGTGCGCGCCACCGAGGACCCCGGCGCCACCGAGGACCCCGGCACCACCGAGGACTCGGGCGCCACCGAGGACCCCGGCGCCACCGAGGACTCGGGCGCCACCGAGGACCCCGGCGCCACCGAGGACTCGGGCACCGCTAAGGACCCCGGCGCCACCGAGGACTCGGGCACCGCTAAGGGCTCCGCCTCGGCCGAGGACCTGGACGAGGGCGAGCGCGTGCTGCCCGGGGAGTCCGGCGAGCACCTGCGCGTCGGACCCGCCGCCCTCACGGGGGGCGACGTGGACACCGCCGACGCCCGTCACGACGCGCAGACCGGCGCCGGCTGGCACGTCACCCTCGACTTCGACCGCGCCGGGAGCGACCGCTGGGCCAAGCTCACGGGCGAGGCGGCCTGCGCCGCGCCCGGCGACCCCGCCCGCCGCGTCGCCATCGTCCTGGACGACCGCGTCGTCTCCTCCCCGCAGGTCGACCCCTCCGTCGGCTGCGGCGACGGCATCGCCGGCGGCAGCACCCAGATCACCGGATCCTTCACCGGCGACGAGGCCGGCCAGCTGGCCATGCTGATCAACGGCGGCGCGCTCCCGGTGCCGCTGGAGACCGTCGAACAGCACACCGTCGGCCCCACCCTGGGCGCCCGCGCCATCGAGGCGAGCGCCTGGGCGGCGGTCATCGGCACCGCGCTGACCGCCCTGTTCATCGTCCGGGCCTACCGCCTGCTGGGCGTCCTGGCCGTCGTCGCGCTGCTCTGCTACGGCCTGATCTCCTACGCCGCCCTGGCCGTTCTCGGCGCGACCCTCACCCTGCCGGGACTGGCCGGCTTCGTGCTCGCCATCGGCATGGCGGTGGACGCCAACGTCCTCGTCTTCGAGCGCGCCCGCGAGGAGCACGCCGCCCGCGCCAGGCCCGGACTGCGCTCCGCCCTGGCGGCCGGCTTCCGCAACGCCTTCAGCGCGATCGTCGACTCCAACGTGACGACGCTGATCGCCGCCGGGCTGCTCTTCCTGCTGGCGTCCGGCCCGGTCCGCGGCTTCGGCGTCACGCTCGGCATCGGCGTGCTCGCCTCCATGGTCAGTGCCCTGGTGGTCACCCGGGTGCTCGCCGACTTCGCCGTCTCCCGGCGGTGGGTGCGCCGCCGCCCGGCGATCACCGGCATCGCCACCGCGGGACGGGTCCGTACCGCCCTCGCCCGCCGCGACATCCACCTGATGCGCCGCCCGCGCCGCTGGCTCGCCGCCTCCGCCGCCGTGCTGGTGCTCGCCGGGTCCGGCATCGCGGTCCGCGGTATCGACCTCGGCATCGACTTCACCGGCGGCCGGCTCCTCCAGTACGCCACCACGCACCCCGTGGACCCGGAACGGGCCCGGGCCGCCCTCGCCGACGCCGGGTTCCCGCAGGCCGTCGTCCAGTCGTCGGGCGGCGACGGCCTGACGGTGCGCACCGAGCGGCTGACCGCCGCCGAGACCGACACCGTCACCCGCACCCTCGCCGCCGAGGCCGCCGAGGCCGCCGAGGCCGGTGCGGCCGGCGCATCCGGTGAAGGCGACGCGGGCGGTGTGGAGAAGGTCCGCGACGAGCTGATCGGCCCCAGCCTGGGGGAGGAGCTGCGCCGCAACGCCCTGATCGCGCTCGGCGTGGCCCTGGGAGCCCAGCTCCTCTACCTCGCCGCCCGGTTCCGCGGCCGCTTCGGCGCGGCGGCGGTCGGCGCCCTCGCCCACGACGTGGTGGTGCTGGTCGGCGTCTTCGCCTGGCTCGGCAAGCCGCTCGACGGCGTTTTCCTGGCCGCGCTGCTCACCGTCATCGGCTACTCGGTCAACGACTCCGTCGTCGTCTTCGACCGTGTCCGCGAACTGCTGCGCGGCGGTGGCGGGAAGGAGGGACGGGCGGGCCGGCGGCTGCCGGACCTGGTGAACACGGCGGTCCTGCAGACGCTGCCCCGGACCGTCAACACGGGCATGGGCGCCGTCCTCGTCCTCGCCGCCCTGGCCGTGCTCGGCGGCGACACGCTCACCGACTTCGCCCTCGCCGCACTGATCGGCGTCGTGGTCGGCACGTACTCCTCCGTCTTCGTGGCCGCGCCGCTCGCACTGGAAGGGGGTCCCCGGGCCGCCGCCACCGGCCGCCCGGCACGACGCCCGGCCCGGGGCGGGACGGCGCGGCCCGCACGGCGGTGAACCCGGGCGGGCGGCCCGGCCGGCACCGTCGCGCCGGCCACTCCGCCCGCCCCGGCCACTCCGCCCGCCCCGCCCACTCCGCCCGCCCCGCCCACTCCGCCCGCCCCGCCCACTCCGCCCGCCCCGCCGTCGTCGAGGGCGTCCAAGGCGTCGAGGGCTCAGTCGGCCGCCGGGTCCGGCACCGGAAGCACCCCGACGCCCTCGCGGCGCTCGAAGATCAGGTGCGTCTCCGTCTGCCGCACCACCCGGTGCACGGTGACGTGCAGCAGGACGAAGTCCCGCAGCGCCTCGGCGTCCGCCACCGCGACGTGCAGGTAGAAGTCGTCCGCCCCGGCCACGTGGAACACCTGGATGACCCCCGGCGTCTTCACCAGGCTCGCGTAGAGCCGGTTCACGTGTTCCGCGTTGTGCCGCTCCAGCCGCACCTTGATCAGCGCCTGCAGCGGGTGTCCGAGCGCCGCGAGGTCGAGCCGCAGCGTCGTCCCCTCCACCACCCCGCGCTCGCGCAGCGCCCGCACCCGGTAGGCGCAGGTCGACTCGGCGAGACCCAGGCGGCGGGCCAGGGCCTTGTTGGTCAGCTCGGGATCCTCGGCGAGCAGACCGACGATCCGGCGGTCCAGCTCGTCGAGAAGCGGCCGCTGCTCTCGTTTTTTCAACGAATTCCCCAGGACGACGGGCGGCCGATCTCACCGGTGACGTCCAATGTCGCCGGGCTCGTTGCCGATTCTGCAGCGATCATGCGTCCTTCCTGTTTCTGGTGCAACGCTCCCGCCATGGGCATCTCTCCTGAGCGCTTCGAGACGCTGGCCGTCCACGCCGGACGCGCGGACCTGACCGAACTGGGCGTGCACGCGCCTCCGATCGACCTGTCCTCCACCAACCCGCTCCCCGACATCGAGCGGGGCGGCGACTCCTACGAGTCGATGGCCACCGGCGGCCGTCCGCTGCCCGACGGCGGCGCGGTCTACCAGCGCCTGTGGAACCCCACCGTCGCCCGCTTCGAAACCGCCCTCGCCGACCTCGAGCAGGCCGAGGCGGCGGTAGCCTTCGCCTCCGGCATGGCCGCCACCACCGCCGCGATCCTCGCCCTGACCGGTGAGAGCGGTAAGCGCCACATCGTGGCCGTCCGCCCCCTGTACGGCGGCACCGACCACTTGCTCGCCTCCGGCCTGCTCGGCGTGGAGACCACCTTCTGCGGCCCCGCCGAGGTGGCCGGCGCGCTCGCCGCCCGCCCCGACACGGCCCTCGTCATCCTCGAGACGCCCGCCAACCCGACCCTCGACCTGGTCGACATCGCCGGCGTCGTGCGGCAGGCCGGGCCGGTGCCGGTGATGGTCGACAACACCTTCGCCACGCCCGTGCTGCAGAACCCCGTCACGCTGGGCGCCTCGCTCGTCCTGCACAGTGCCACCAAGTACCTCGGCGGGCACGGCGACGTCATCGGCGGCGTCATCGCCTGCGACGAGACCACCGCCGAGGCGCTGCGCCGGGTGCGGGCGATCACCGGCGCCCTGCTGCACCCGCTGGCCGGCTACCTCCTGCACCGCGGCCTGGCCACCCTGCCCACCCGGGTCCGCGCCCAGCAGGAGACCGCCCGCGAACTGGCCTCCTGGCTCGGTGGCCACCCGGCCGTGGAACGCGTCTTCTTCCCCGACCTGGACTCCGCCGTGCTCGCGGACGGCCGTACCGGCTCGCTGCGCCACCAGATGCGCGGCCCCGGCGCGATGATCTCCGTCGCGCTGCGCGGCGGCTACGAGGCGGCCAAGCGGCTGACCTCCTCGCTCTCCCTGTTCACCCACGCCGTCTCGCTCGGCGGCGTCGACTCCCTGGTCCAGCACCCGGCCGCGCTCACCCACCGCCCGGTGGCCCCCGAGGCACGTCCCTCGGCGAACGTGGTGCGGCTGTCCATCGGCCTGGAGCACGTCGACGACCTGATCGCCGACCTCGAGACGGCCCTCGCGCCGGCCGCGGCCCCCACGGTGCCCGCGGTCACGCCCGAGGTCCTCCCGCTTTCCGCCCACGCCACCGGACCAGTGCAGGCCCCGGTACCGTCCCCGGCGCCGGTGAGCTGACGCCCCCAGAACCACGGCGGCGGGACGTCTTTGGGAGGGGAATGCCCCGCCGCCGTGCGCGCCCGCGCCCCCCGGGTGCCGAGCGACCCCGGCCCCGTCCGCGGCGCTCCGATGTGTCAAACCCCGCATCGGACGGTCTCAACTCCCTTTCCACCCGCTCCTGTTCTGGGATGCTCGCGCCCGGAGACGTCACGGAGCAGGTGGACGGGGGACCGATGAGGGGCGAACGACGGGCACGCCGGGCCTGGGTGATCTGGCTGCTGCTGCCGGCCGTGGTGCTGGTCGGCTGCGGCCGCAAGGGCGGACGGTTCGACATCGACCTGCCCGGCGGCGGCTCTGACGGCGGCACGAACAGCGGCAGCGGCGGCTACGGCGCGGGCGGCGCGGAGACGACCACCGGCCCGGACCCGGTCGACACGACCCAGGACGCGTTCCGTGCCGTCACCGCCGGGACCTGTCTGCCGGTGAACAGGACGGGCGAGCAGTGGAGCCGGCCCACCCCGCCGGACCCGGTGAGCTGCCGCACCGAGCGGGCGGACCTCTTCCACGTCGACACCGTGCACACCCTGCCCGCGACCTGCCCGTCCGGCGTGGGGCGCGCGGAGTGGACGCACCGGTCGTCGATCACCGGCGAGACGACCACCTTGTGCCTCGACCGAGTCTGGGTGAAGAACTACTGCGTGCTCGCCGAGCAGGAGGGCGACAAGATCACGTCCATCGGCGACACGACCGCGGTCGACTGCGACGCCACCAAGGTGTCGGTCCCCTACAACCAGGTCCTCGTCGTCTCCGGCGCGTACAAGGCGCCGCCCGGCGCGAACGCCGACGACTGCGTGACCGGGGCGGGCGACCGCCGCTGGTACTGGTCCCTGCTCGCCGACGACGGGGACACCCTCGTCTGCTTCACCCAGCCCGACGTGCGGCGGTGACGACCGGCCGGTCCGCGGCGTCGGCACGGCCCGGGACCCGGTCCTCGGCCGTTCCGCGGCGACTCCCGGCCCTCAGCCGCTCCCGCCCCCGGTGACCAGCAGCGCCACCAGCGTGGCGACCAGCGCCAGGACCCCGCCGAAGGCCAGCAGCAGCGAAGGCGTGCGCAGGTCACCGGTGTCCGGCCCGGCGGGGTCCGGAGGCGTCCCGGGCGGGTGCACGATCCCGTCCGGGGTCTCCTGCGCCGAGTCCCAGCCCTCGATGCAGGCCTCGACGCACTCCCCGCACGTCGCCTGCTCCGGGTCCTGCGCCCGCGGCGTCCACGCATCGATGGGCGCGTCGCACATGGCGACCGCGTCCCCCTTCACCGCGATGTGCACCACCGGTTCCCACATACATCCGTCCCCTCGTCGCACGGCACCCGACGGGCACCGTGCGCCCGCGCGGGAACCCCCACCCCCGAACGATCGTCCGCGCGTCACTCTCACACGGCCCTCTGCCGCCCGGCCATACCGCGGTCATCACCAACAGTGGTCTGGACCACCTCGGTCGCGTTGCTCCGTGCGTGCCGACAACGCAGGGGCTGCGAAGGCAGTGGCCGGACGTGGTGTGGGAGGAACCGGCCGGAAGGTCGTGGCGTCACCGCGACGCGACGACGGATTCCGTCGCCCCCGCCGCGCGAGAAGGCCGTCGGGACAGACCACGCCCCACCGTTCGGGACGAACCCGCACCCCGCCGACGTCACGCCGGGAACGAGGGCCGCAGGCGCCGTCCGGGCCCCGTGACCTGCGAGGACACGGCTTCCACGCCCGCCCCGACCACCCCTCCCGCCCCGGACACCGACCGCTTCACGCCACCGGAGGACGAACAACGGAATCCGTCTCAACCTGCGTCATCTGATGCCGCTGTGACGATCGGTCACACGGACGGGACATTGCGCGCGGCCCGTCACCGGCGGATGCGTCTTCCCTACATCGCTGGGCCGGGGGTCCGTTCCTTGCCATTGTCATGACTCGTCGGGAGTCACCGAAGGCCCCCGGCGCACAGCGGTAGTCATCCGTCACACAGGACCTCGGGGGAAGCATGTCTTCGAACAGCAACGCCGCGCGCCGCACTCGCATCGCTCTGATAGGCGTGGCCGCCGCGGGTGTCGCGGCCGGCGCGATCGCCTTCGTGCCCTCCTTCACCGACAGCGGCAGCGGCAAGGACGTCGCGGTGAAGGAAGCGGCCTACGGGGCGGAGCCGGAGGCCGACAGCAAGCTGGTCACCCAGGCCGGCGACCTGGAGACCAAGGCCGCCGCCACCATCACCCGCGACCAGATGATCGCCCGGGCGCAGACCTGGCTGACCGCCAACAACGGCAAGCCGGTCCCGTACAGCATGGAGCGGAACTGGAAGGACGGTTACCGCCAGGACTGCTCGGGCTACGTCTCCATGGCCCTCGCCCTGAACAAGCCGGGCCTGAACACGGTCGGTCTCGCCACGAACAGCAGCGTCACCAAGCGCCTCAGCAGCGTCAGCCAGCTGCAGAAGGGCGACCTGCTGATCGACTACAGCACCACCGACGGCGACTTCCGCCACGTGGTGATCTTCGAGAAGTGGGCCAACACGGCGCACAGCGCCTACTGGGCCTACGAGCAGCGCGGCACCTACGGCACCACCCACCGCCAGCTGAAGTACGGCATCGGCAACGACAACTACGACCCGTTCCGTCCGGTGAAGTTCGGTGGCGGCGGGACCGCGCCGGCCCCGGCCCCGGCGCCCAGCGTCGCCTGGCCGGTCCTGAAGAGCGGCTCCTCGGGCGCCGACGTGCGCTCGGCGCAGTACCTGCTGAAGGCACAGGGCTACACGCTCGACGCGGACGCCAGCTTCGGCCCGAAGACGAAGTCCGCGGTGATCGCCTTCCAGAAGGCCCGCGGCCTCTCCGCGGACGGCGTGATCGGCCCCCTCACCTGGGCCAAGCTGATCAAGACCGTGCAGTCCGGCTCCTCCGGCTCGGCGGTCAAGGCGGCCCAGACCCAGCTGAACGTCTACAACTACGGTCTCGGCGTGGACGGTTCGTTCGGCACGAAGACCAAGTCCGCGACGACCGCCTTCCAGTCCAAGCACAGCCTCACGGTGGACGGCGTCATCGGCCCGAACACCTGGCGCGTCCTGCTCGGCAGCCGCTGAGCGCCCGCTACGCGGCAGCCGCCGAGCGCACTCCTGCCGCCGGCCGCTGAACCCGCTCGTCCCGGCAGCCGCTGACCCGCGGCCCGCCGACCGACTCACGGCCCCTTCCCCGCCACCGCGGAGGGAGGGGCCGTCGGCGTACGTCGTGACCCGGCTGGAGTATGGTCCGCCTGTTCGAGGCGGGGGCGGGAAACCCCGCTGTACCTGCACAAGGCGACGCGGGAGGGGTGTCATGGACGGCTTCGGCCAGTCGACCGACAGCAACTGGAAGCTGACCTACGACGAGGGCGGGGTCCTCGCGGGCCGGTGGTGGAAGTGGGCCATGTCCGCGCCCGCCGACCGGAGCCCGGTCAGCGACACGACGGGTGAGCACGCCGACTGGAAGCAGCCGAAGGACCTCTTTTTCCTCGCCGGAACCTACGGCGGCCGTGTGACGCGGCGCTGCACGGTGCCCTCGGCCCTGCCGCTGTTCTTCCCCGTCATCAACATGCAGTACGTGGCGCGCTACGAGGGAAGGTTCGAGCGCATGACGGTCGCGAAGGCCACCGCCGCGCTCAACGGCGTCCCGATCGACCTGCGCGAGTTCGCCGGGCCGTTCCGCACGGGACTGACCCGCCGCTACGCGTGGGGAGTCTGGGGCGCCGTCGCCCCGCTGACGCCCGGCGAGTACGTCCTGGAGATCAAGGGCAGGTCCACGTCCGGCTTCTGGGTCGACACGACCTACCACCTGGACGTCCGGGCCGCCTGAGCCCGCACGGGGCTCGGACGACGGGGGTCGGACGACGGAGGTCGGACGACGGAGGTCGGGCGGGGCGGCGGGGGTCGGGCGGCGGGTTCAGGCCGCGGGCGTAACCGGGGGCCGCATGCCGAGCCACTGCTCGGCGTCCCAGGCCACGAACCGCTCCACCTCGCCGAAGCCGAGCTTCTCCGCGAGCCGCATGGACCCGACGTTGGCGGACTGGGTGGTGAGCACGACCGGCTCCCCGGGAAGCGCGCCGTCCAGCCAGTCGAGCGCTGCCGCACAGGCTTCGGCGGCGTACCCGCGCCCCCACGCCCGCGGCAGGAAGAGGTAGCCGAGATCCAGTTTCCCCGCCGCGGCCGGGCGCCGGTGCCCCGCCGCCCGCCGGAGCAGGACGTGACCGATCATCTCCCCGTCGAGCTCCACGACGAAGCTCCCAGGCCACTGCTCCGGCACCTCGGGCAGCTCACGCTCGACCTCGTCCCGGTCCCGGGGGCCGCCCAGGTAGGCGTTCACCTCCGCCGACGCCAGCAGCTCGACGAACACCGCACGGTCCCGCGCCTCCGAGGCGCGGAGCACCAGCCGCTCGGTCCTGATCGGCGCGGGCGGCCACGTGGCGACTCCCAGTTCGGTGTACATGCGCGCAGGCTAACAGGCCTGCTCCGCAGGCCAGTTGCCCTCCACCAGGGCATTCGGGCCGGGCCTGGGGCCCACGCATGGCCGGGCGCGGCACGCGCGGGGCGCGGGGGACCGTGGCGGAGCGGGCGGGCTACCGGGTGGTGGCGGCGCGGACCAGCCCCGCGACCGCCGTCGACCGGCTGTGGGGAGGCCAGGCGATCACCGTGGTGACCGGGGGAGCGTCCAGGACGGGCACGGCGACCAGGTCCTCGCGCAGACCGGTGCGGCCGGACTCCGGGACGACGGCGCAGGCGCGGCCGAGGGCGATGAGCTGGGTGAGCTGCGTGTGGTCGCGCACCCGCGGGCCGGGGCCGTCCGGGAAGGACCCGTCGGGACAGGGCCAGCGGGGCAGCGGCAGATCGGGCAGCGCGGTGACCTCGGCGAGCCGCAGGTGGGGGCGGACAGCGAGGGGATGTCCCGCCGGGAGGAGCACGACCTGCCCCTCGGTGTGCAGGTCCTCGGTGTCGAAGCCGGCCGTGTCGTCGAACGGCCGGTGCAGCAGGGCCACGTCGGCCCGGCCGTCGCGCAGCACCCCCGCCTGCTCGCCCGGCCCGCACAGCAGGACGTCCACGGCGACGGCGCCGGGTTCGGCGGCGTAGACGTCGAGGAGCTTCGCCAGCAGTTCGCCCGAGGCGCCCGCCTTCGCGGCCAGGACCACCGAGGGCCGCCCGACGGCGGTGAGGGCCGCCCGGCGGGTGCGCCGCTCGGCGGCCTCGACCGCGTCCAGCGCCGCCCGCGCCTCCCGCAGCAGCACCGCCCCGGCCTCGGTCAGGGAGACGCCCCGGCTCCCGCGCTCCAGCAGGGCGGCGCCCAGACGCCGCTCCAGTGCGCCGATCGCCCGCGACAACGGAGGCTGGGCGATCCCGAGCCGCCCCGCGGCCCGACCGAAGTGCAACTCCTCGGCGACCGCGACGAAATACCGCAACTCACGTGTCTCCACCCCGCCAGCGTAACGGGGCCGATCAGCGGCGATACCCGGCCGGTATCGCCGCGCACCGGATCGGTCTTGGACGTTCCACCCGGTCCGGCAGCAGCATCGAGGTCATGAGCGAGGACGCGAACACGAACCGGAACAAGACCGCCCTGGTGACCGGGGCCAACAAGGGCATCGGCTACGAGATCGCCGCCGGGCTCGGCGCCCTCGGCTGGTCCGTCGGGGTCGGCGCACGGAACGAGGAGCGGCGCGAGGCCGCCGTGGAGAAACTGCGCGCGGACGGGATCGACGCGTTCGGCGTGCCGCTGGACGTGACCGACGACGCGAGCGTGACGGCGGCGGCCCGGCTGCTGGAGGAACGGGCCGGGCGGCTCGACGCCCTGGTCAACAACGCGGGCATCACCGGCGGCGGACCCCAGGAGCCGACCACCGTCGACCTCGACAGGGTCCGGGCGGCCGTGGAGACCAACGTGATCGGGGTCATCCGCGTCACCAACGCCCTGCTGCCGCTGCTGCGCCGCTCGCCCTCGCCGCGGATCGTGAACGTCTCCAGCGGCGTCGGCTCCCTCACGCTGCAGTCCACGCCCGGCGCGGACACCGGCCCGATCTCCGTCGCCTACGCGCCGTCGAAGACCTTCCTCAACGCCGTCACCGTGCAGTACGCCAAGGAACTGGCCGACTCGAACGTCCTGGTCAACGCCGTCTGCCCCGGCTTCACCGCCACCGACCTCAACGGTTTCCGGGGAGTGCGCACCCCGCAGCAGGGCGCGGCCTCCGCGATCCGGCTGGCGACCGTACCGGACGACGGACCGCGGGGCCGCTTCTTCAACGACGACGGCGAGCTCCCGTGGTGAGGTGACGGCGAGGCCCGTGGTGGCGTGACGACGGCGAGGGGCGGTTTCCGGGCCGCCCCTCGCCATCCTCGCCGTCCTCCGCCCTTTGATCTCAACCGAACTCGAGGTCCTACGTTCCTCCCGTGCCGCGCACAGCGCGGGCTCCGACCGAACCACCGGGAGGCAGCCTCATGACGACCCCGCACCCCACCGACGCCGAACTCGCCGCACAGCCCGCCGCGTACTGGACCGGTGTCGCCCACGAGGCGCTCATCGCCCACACCAGGGTCCGGCAGGCCGAAGCCGGGTACACACAGCCCCAGTTCTGGCTGCTCCGCAACCTGTCCCCGCACGACCTCTCCCCGGACGGCGAGGGCATGACCATCCCGCAGCTCCGGGAGGCCATGGCCTCCTACCTCCGGCCGGAGGACGACCTGGCGGCGGAGTCCGAGGTGCTGCTGCGACGGGGATGGCTGACCAGGGACGCCGCGGACCGGCTGCGGCTCACCGAGGCCGGGGAACAGGCCCGCGTCGACCTCGCCCGCAACGCCCCCGCGATCCGCGCCGCCCTCCACGAGGGCATCGACGACGCGGACTACGTCACCACGATGAAGGTGCTGCGGCGGCTGATCCGCAACGCGGGCGGCGGCACGGTCGCCTGACCGGATCGGCGTCACGGGTCGGCATCGCGGGGCGGCGTCGCGGGGCGGCGTCGCGGGTCGGCGGCCGGTCGCCTCGCAGCGCACGGCACCGCACCGCACACGGTGTTCTCCGCTACCGCGCCGCCGCACCGCTCTCCTGTCGCGACGCGAGCGAACCGGACGCTGCCTCGGCCGCCGCGCGACGCCAGACGCTGGGGCTCCGGCCCTTGTGCCGCTTGAACGCGGCGCTGAAGCCGAAGGCGTCGGCATAGCCGACGGCCCTGGCGATCTGCGCGATGCCGAGGTCGGTGTCGGTGTCGGACAGCAGCGTCTCGGCCTCGTCCATGCGGCATTCGGTGACGTAGGCGAGGGGAGGGCGGCCCATCAGAGAGGTGAAGCGCTTGGCGAACAGCGCCCGGGAGACGCCGGCTCGAGCCGCAAGGGAGGCCACCGTCCAGGGCTCGGCAGGCCGGTCGTGGAACGACTGAAGCGCGGGAGCGAGGACCGGATCGGCAAGACCCCGGTACCAGACGGGCGCGTCGGCGCCCGCCCTGTCGAACCAACTGCGCAGGGTGCACACCAGGCCCCAGTCGAGGAGCCGGTCCATCAACGCCTGCGAACCGGGCGTGAGACGGGCGGCGTCGGCGGCGGCCGTCTCCAGCCAGGCACACACCTCGGCGTCCTCCTCGACCACCAGAACGGACGGCAGGGCACGCAGGAGCCGCTCGTGGCGGTGGCCGGAGGCACGGTAGGCGCCCACGACCAGCGCGGTCGCCTCCTCGGAGTCGTCGCCCCACCGGATCCCCCCGAGTTCCTGGGCGCCGCACTCGGAGCTCTCGGCGAAACAGCTGATCTCGTACGCGGCGTGGGAGCGTTCCAAAGTGGCGGGGTGGTCCACGAGGTGGAACGGCCCGGGGCCCTGCACGAGGGCGGTGTGACCCGCGCCGATGGCTCGTCGCGTTCCGTCGGGCAGAACCAGGGCGCCGCCCCCGCCGCGCAGCACGGTGATCATGGTGAGGGGCGCGAGGTCGGTGAAGCGGACGGCCCAGGGCTCCGTGAGCACGACGTTGCTGACGACCGATCCCTCGGCCCGGATTCCGCCCAGCAGCGAACTCAAAGGATCCATGGAGCGACCGTAGACGAACTCCTATGTTCCGGAGCGGTTCTCCCATGGATCATCTGCGCCGGTACGGCTGAACTGGACTCCTGCACCGGAACCGACCAGGACAACTGACCGAGACAACCGGGAGACCACAGTGACGCAGCACGACAGCCCTGCCAGGACAGCCCTCGTCGTCGTCGCACACCACCGCACCGATTCCCTCACCGCGCACACGGCCCGCCGCGCCGCCGCACAGCTCGAAGCCGCCGGCTACCGGGTCGACCTGCTCGACCTGCACGCCGAGGGGTTCGACCCCCGGATGAGCGCGGCGGACCAGCCGGACTGGGGCAACCGGGAGAAGAGGTACTCGGAAGAGGTCCAGTCCCACATGCGACGCGTCCTCGACGCCGATGCCGTCGTCGCCGTCTTCCCGGTGTACTGGCAGAGCGTGCCCGCCCTTCTCAAGGGCTGGATCGACCGGGTGTGGAACTACGGGTTCGCCTACGGCCGCAGCAAGCCCCGGCTCGCCGGCAAGCGCATCCTGTGGCTGGGCCTGGCCGGCGCCCCTTCCGACGATCCGGCCGTGGCAGACATGCGGACCGTCCTCGACAACCACCTGAGCGAGGGCATCGCCTACTACTGCGGCTTCTCCCGCTCCACCGTCGGCCTGCTCACCGACGCGGAGGACCGCCCGCAGCGCGTCGACGCCGAAGGCAACCTCCTGATCGGTGAGGCGATCACGGGCGCGGACCGCGAGGCCCAGTACACGGCGTTCGACCATCGTGCGCAGGAGTTCGTGGAGGCCTTCATCGCCGAGGAACTCGTCGCGGCCTGACGCCCGGGGGAGGCCTGGCGCCCGGAGAGACGCGCCGGCGAGGGGGCACGGTCCGTGCGGCGCGTCCCCCCCCCCGCTGCGCCCCGCGGTCAGTCCTCCAGCCGGACCGGCATCAGGATCGAGAAGGCGTCCTCGGTGTCGGTCCGGCGGACCGCCATGGGCGCGGTGGGGTCGCCGAACTCCAGGACCAGCCGGTCCGTCTCCCCGGCCGCGGCGAGCGCCTGCAACAGGAACACCCGGTTGACGGCAACGTGGTCCTTCCCGCCCGTCCCGTCCTCCCCGCCGTCACCCTCCCCGCGGACGCCCACCGTGCCGTCGTCCGCGACCTCCAGCACGGTGACGTCGAAGGTGACCCCGTCCTGCTCACGCACCTCGCTCGCCCGCACGGGCCCGGTCTCCACCGCCTCCCGCAGGTCTGCGACGTCGACGACGACGCGGCGGCCCGCCGGCAGGTTGACGAGGCGGCGGTAGTCGGGGAACTCGTGGTCGAGGAGTGGCCCGGCGGCCTGACGGCCGCCCGCCTCCAGGGCCACGCGGTCACCGTCCACGGTGAGCTGGGCGGACACGTCCTCGCCGAGCAGCGCCCGCATCGCGTCGACCAGCGGCGACGGCACGACCGCCTGCACCCGCGGTCCGCCGTGCCCGGCGGTCCCGGCCTGCGCGACGGCCATCCGGTACCGGTCGGTCGCCACGACGCGCAGCACGTCGCCCTCCAGGTCGAACAGGAGCCCGCCGAGCATCGGCAGCTCCGGATCGGTGCCCGCGGCGAAGCGGACCGCGTCTACCGCGGCGGCCAGCGCGGAGGCGGGAACGGTCAGCCGGACGGCGTCGGTACGGACCGTGGTCATGGGTTTCTCCCTGTCGTCGAGAAGCGCTCGGAGCGCGGAGAGCTCCCTGCGGGCGTCGGACAGGCCCAGCTCCAGGCGGCGCAGGTGCGCCTCCAGCAGCTTGCGCACCAGACCGGTGTCCGTGCCGGACCAGCCGGCCAGCACCAGCCGGATGTCCGCCAGCGGCATCCCCGCCCGGCGCAGCCGGGCCAGCAACCGGGACTCCTCCAGCTGCTCCGGCGCGTACCAGCGGTAGCCGCTGACCGGATCCACCCAGGCCGGCACCAGCACGCCCGCACGGTCGTAGAACCGCAGGGCGCTGACGCTCAGCCCGCTGTCCCGGGCCATCTCACCAATGCTGCGCATGTCGCTCTCCACACCCAGGAGCCTGGTCCCTCGACCAGGTCGAGGGTCAACAGTGGCCGTTCACGCCCGCTGTCGCGAACGGCTTCGTCGGGCACGGCCGTGGGTCGCTCCGCCGGGCCGGGCCCGGAGCGCCCGCAGCGTCACAGCAGCGCTTCCCGCGTCGCCGCCATGGCCCAGACCCCCGCCACGGTGAACACCCCCGCCGCACTCCACCCGAGCACGCCCATCGGGTTCAGCCCGAGGACGTTGTACGCCAACAGCACGTACGGGACCGACAACACCATCCATCCGCCCAGCAACGGGAACAGCCGCAGCCCGAGCACCGCCACCCACGCCAGGCCCAGCAGCACCCAGCCAAGGATCAGCCACCCCGCGGACGCCAACTCGGTGGTGGTGAAGAACCTCTCGATGTGACCGCCGGCCGTCATCCGCACGACGTCGCCCCGCCAGAGCCGCAGTTCGGCGCGGTCCCCCCGCTCCACGTCGTCGTAGAAGGCCTTTCCGACGCCCAGCTTCTCGGTCCGCTCGCCGAAGCGGACCCGCGCGGAGTAGTTGGTGGTGCACGATTGCGCCCCGTTGGAGTCCGTGGTGCACGACACGCTCTTGCCCAGGCCCAGGACCTCGGCCGTGACCTCGGCGACGCAGTCCTCGGCCGTCCGCCACGACGTGCCGACGGGACACGTCGGGGCCCTCCACTGCTGGGCCACGCCGTCCGCGTTGTCCCCGATCCGGTCGACGCACAGGAACAACCCCGGCACCGCCACCGCGAGGGTCAGCACCCGTGCCACCGCGTGGAGCACCCTCCTCTGCGTCCGGCTCAGGTTCCGGGACCAACGCCTCATGCCTCGTAAGAACACCCCTACGACCCCCCCGACCGGCCTCGCCGGCTCGTCCGGCCAACCAGCGTCCGCCATCCCGCGGGGGGAAGCAATGCCGTGGAGCCGGTCGACCGATGCGCCCCCGCCCGGCGGTGCGGCTCCGGGCATCGGGAGCGGGCGCTGCCGGGGCAAACGCCTCGACACCGGCCCCGGCGATCGGGGACGCTGCACACGATGACCAGAATCGGCGACACCCCTCCCGCCTGGGACGAGCGCACCCAGCTCGTCACCTTCCTCGACTACGCCCGTGACACCGTCCGCGCCAAGTGCGAGGGCGTCTCCGCGGAGAACGCACGCAAGGCCCTCCTGCCGGGCTCACCCCTGATGACCCTGTGCGGAGTGGTCAACCACCTCCGCTGGGTCGAGAACTACTGGTTCCAGGTGGTCTTCCTCGGCGAGGAGGACCAGAGCCCCTGCACCGACGAGGACCCCGACCGCGAGATGCGCGTCGCCGTCGACTTCCCCCTGACGCAACTGCTCGACGAGTACGCCGAACAGAGCGCCCGCTACCGCGAACTGGTCGCCGGTACCGCCCTTGACCAGCGGGCCCGGCGAACCCTCCGCGACGGCCTTCAGCCCGACCTGCGCTGGATCCTCCTCCACCTCATCGAGGAGACGGCCCGCCACAACGGCCACCTGGACATCCTGCGCGAGTTGCTCGACGGCACGACCGGCGACTAGCGCCCGGCCGGCCCGGCCCCGGGGCACCTCGCATCACGCAACTCCCCGCTCCCTCCCGCTGGTTGCTGTCTCGTCCGTCCGCCCCCTGTACGGCGGGAGGCCGCCGTGATCGACTTGGCGCATGAGCTCCCTGATACGTCATGTGACCATCGACGCCGCGGACCCCTACGTTCTCGCGGGCTTCTGGGCCCAGGCCCTGGACGGCTCACTGGCCGACGACGACTTCCCCGGGGACCCGATGGCTCTCGTCACGAGTGCCGGCGCCACCTTGCTGCTCATCAAGGTCGACGACCGCAAGGAAGTGAAGAACCGCGTGCATCTGGATCTCCAGCCCCAGGACCGCACGCGGGACGAGGAGGTCCAGCGCCTGCTCTCGCTCGGTGCCACGCTTCAGGCCGACCACCGGCGGCCGGACGGATCAGGGTGGGTCACGCTGCACGACCCCGAGGGCAACGAGTTCTGCGTGGAACGCAGCGCGGCGGAGATGGCGGAGGACTGACGAGCCGTCCGGCAGCGCACCTGCGACACGGCGCCGGCCAGGCCCGGCAGAAGCATCTGCGCCACCACGTGCCCGCCCGTGCGCCCGTGCGCCCGTCCGCGCCGTTGCCGCCTATCCGACGGTGACGGTGTAGGTGATGCGTTCGGGGGCGTCGGGGGAGTCGGAGGCGGCGTCGCAGGTCTTGAAGCACTGCAGCAGGGTGAACTGCGTGGTCCCCTTGCCCTTGGCCTCGAAGGTGAAGACGGTCGGGATGTTGCTGCCGGGCTGGTCCTTGTACTCGTCTGCGTCCACGTGACGGCTGCCGTGACTGACCAGCACGGAGCTGTCCGGCTGGGGATCGACCAGGTGCCAGGTCCTGCGGGCGGACGGGTTCTCGGTGACCGTGAGGGTGAACTTCTCGCCGGGCTCGGCGTTGATGCCGGTGTTGTCCAGCGGGCGGCTCGTCGGAGAGCCGGAGCCGCAGGCCGTGGCGAGCACGAGGAGCGCGGCGGCCGCCGCGGTCGCCACGGCACCACCTCTGGGCCTGCGTATCCCGCCGGAGGGTATGGGTGCGGAAGCGGTCATGGTGTGACGCCTCTCCGTCCGTTCGTGGTCGCCCGTCCCCGGCGGCCGTGGCCCCGAGTGCCCGACGGCAGACCGCGTCACCTCCTGAACCCCGGATCTCCCGGCTCGCTGTCGGCGAGGCCAGCATGTCACGGCCCTCAGCCCTCTCGCCGCGTGCTCGTCAGAACGCGGGCAATGGTCCAGTTTCCGCGAACTCCCCACCCGCGCACGCCCTTTCGCGCAGGCACGGGCCACAGAGCGTCTCGTCACCCGTCGGGCGGAAGACGGTCACGGAGTAGTGCTCGCCCTCGCACTCCCGCAGGTCGGTGTCCACCGCCGCCGGGAGAGGCGGCATGGCGTCGCGGCGGTCGGAATCGACGGCCGCCGGGGTCGGCGGCCACACGGGCGGTACCTCGCGCAGCAGGTACCGGACCAGGCCGCCGGGACGCAACACGGGCGAGCCGTCGGAGGGCATGCCGCGCAGCAGGTGCGTGCGAATGTCACCGGTGCTGTGCCCGGCCTCCAGCCAGCGCAGCACCAGCCCGGTCAGCTCCCGCCGCATGCCGACGGGGACGCCGCGCAGGTCCGGCGTCAGCCGGGGGAGCGACTCCACGAGCTCCCGCGCCTGGGCGTGCAGCTCGGGGGCGCCGAGGGCATCGGGCGCGGGGTGAGGCTCGGGCCGCGGTTCCCGTTCAGGGTCCGGGTTCCGATCCGCCTCCGCGGCCCACTCCGACCTCGACTCCGGCTCCGCGGCCGGCTTCGGCTCCGCGTCGGGCTCCGGCCCTGACTCCGGCAGAGGTTCCGGCCCCCGCTCCGTCCCCTCCCACGAGGGCTCGAGCCCGGAAGGCTCAGCTTCCACCCCCGGCTCATCCGCAGCCGCAGCCGAACCACCCGCCTCCGCCGGGGAGGGACGGTGGGAAGTCTTCTCAACACAGTCATCGCGGGATGGAAGACCGTCGGCCGGCCGACCACCCGGCCCGCCGACGGCCGGAACGCGGCCACTCGGCGCGACCTGCGAAAACACCCTCGCCGTGCCCTCCGCCCCGACCGGCAACGGCAGCCCCGCCATGATCTTGACCGCCTCCGCCGCCCCCAGCGGCACGCACGAGACGAGCTGCTGCGTGGCCCAGCGCCCCTTGGCCGCCTGCACCCGCCGTTCATGCACGAAGCCCTCCGCCATCAGCTGCCGCTTGGCCTTGGTGAAGGCGGACGCGCCGATCCCGCAGCGCTCCGCCGTGCGCGAGAGGCATTCCCTGGCCTCGGGCGGCAGCGAGAGCTGCCAAGTCAACAAACGGCAGGCGTCGGAACTGAGCCGCGGGTGCCGAATGATGGCGTTGGAGAACGCCGTATAGCCGCGCGTAGGCGCGATAAAGTGCCGGTAAATCACTGGTGGAAGCCGATCCACTCGTGGTCCAGGCCCTCGCGAACGGCTGCAACCGCACGCGGGGGCCGCTCCATACGCACCCAACCCTCGGCACGCCGGAGCACGTTGTCGTCGCGACCGTACAACACACAACGTCGCGTGGCATATGCGGAACGTGACCATTACCTCCGAGGGATTACCCCTGCGGATTACTCACTGTCCGTCGAGAACCGCGCCTCCAGCAGCATGCCGAACGACTCCTTGTCGAAGAGCAGGTCGTACATACCCCCGGTCATCCGGCTGCCGTTGATGACCACCGTGGGAGTGCCCGGACCTCGCGGATCCTCACCGTCGGCGGCCTTGTACGCCTCCTCCGACGCGGTGACGAAGTCCTCGTACTTCATCGTCCTCACGGCGTGGTCGAACGTCTTGCTCCGCAGCCCATCGACCCGGTCGGCCAGCGACAGCAGTGACGCAGTCGTGAAACCGCCCGCGAATTCGATCGCTCCCGCGCTTTCGAACAACACGGCGTGGTACTCGGCGAACTTGTCCGCCTCCAGCGCCGCCCGAAGGGCGTTGACCGCCCTCTTCGAACCGTCCCCACCTATCCGGTCGTCCTTGAACGACGCCAAGGTGTACTCGGCCCGCACCTCTCCCCGGGCCAGCTTCTCGCGCAACGCCGGGCCACCGGTCGCCTCGAACTCTTCCACGACCGGACAGCGCGGGTCCTCGTACAGCTCGACCGTGACCGCTGCGTCGGCGTCACCCACGACGATGGTCGTACCGTCCGCCGCCAGCACCTCTGGAACCTCTTCGGCCTTCATGGGCGGCACCCTTGAACCACACCCCGCCACCACGCCCACGGCTACAGCGGCCGCCAGCGCGGCGGACAGCCCTCTTACAAACCTCACCTGCGGGTTCCCCTCCCCTTGACCGCACGGAGTGTAAGCAACCGGGCTCACAACCCGCACGGAGTTTCTCCCCATCCTCCGCTGCGGTGGCGAGGTCACTCAGACCG
Organism: Streptomyces sp. NPDC056600; assembly: GCF_042792855.1. NCBI lineage: Bacteria > Bacillati > Actinomycetota > Actinomycetes > Kitasatosporales > Streptomycetaceae > Streptomyces > Streptomyces sp. NPDC056600. The sequence goes on along the minus strand of NZ_JBHTVQ010000003.1, from coordinate 93,907 downwards.
ACCTGAGTATCCGTGCTCAGGCCGCTCCGGCCACGGGCCGCGAGGATCAGTACAGCGGTGCGGAGCAACGGCGCACCGCCTGCCGCACCGACTTCATCTGCCGCATGACCGCATGACCAACGGGGGTTCTGCCATGTCTCGTCGTACCGTCGTCCTGTCCACGCTCACCGCCGCGCTCCTCGTCGGAGGCGCCGGCGCGTTCGCCGTCGCCCGCACCGCGGACGAGCCGCCCGTCCTCTCCGAGAGCGCGGCCCGCTTCACCGCGCCCACCGCGAAGCGGGACGGCGGCCTCGTCTTCATCACCGACGTCACCGCGCCCTCCGGCGTGAAGAGCCTCAAGGTCCTCGCCTGGCCGGAGGACGGCCCGTTCAGCGAGGCCAAGAACAAGCTGACCGCGAAGGACCTGGCCGAGGTCGAGTCCGCCGACTGCGTCGACGCCGAGGACGACACCGTCGTCTGCACCTACGACGCCCCCGTGACCGCCAAGGACCTCACCGAGTCCCCGCGCGGCACCTGGCACATCGCCACCCTCGCCACCGCCGAGGACGGCACCACCACCTTCGCCGACCGGACGGCCACCTTCACGGTGCGGTGACGGCGGGCCGGGCCTACCGCGATCTCGGCGGTGGGCCCTGCCCCCTCAGAGTGGTGCCGACGGCCGTGGCGAGCACCCTGGCGAAGCCGGCGAACAGGAGGCGGTTTGCCGGAAGTAGCCGCTGTCCTGCCTCCTCACTTCTACGCTCGCCACATGAGAGTGCTCAGTGCGATCGGTATCGGGGTGGCCGGTGCGTTCTGCAGGGAAATCGCCGACTGCTACAAGTCGAGCGAACGGTGCGAATGGACGGAAGAAGACGTGCGATCTCTCGCGGTCCGTGCCGTGCCGCGAATGTTGGTAGGCGGAACCGTGGCAGGGATCCTGTGCTCCACGGTCCCAGGACTCAACTCCGCCCTGTTCCTCCTTGTCGGCGTGGTGGCCGTGGAGCTTGTGCAGAAGGCGCACATCTGGGCACTGCCATTGGTGACGAAGGCGATGCGGTCCGCCGCCACTGGCATGGGGTAGCGCCGAGTGCTGGTTCCGGCGGCCGGCGCGGCTTCATCAGCCGATGCCTGCCCCTTCCTCGATTTCCTCTACCCGATCGGTCCGACAGCCACATCTCGTGGACCACTGCCGTCCTCACCGTCGCGGACACCTCCAACAAACGCACGCCAGCTCGAGGGTCGGAAACTCAGATTCGGGAAGGCCGGACGCTTGGAGTCCCGGACCACGACCCTGTGCTCGGAGACGGAGCATTCGACGCACTCCGTCTCGTTGCCGCCGCTGTAGGACGACTTGAACCACTGGTCGACCTCGGGCGGGTCGATTGCCATCACAATTCCTCTCGCGCTCGCTTGACCATCGCCATGGACGCATCGATGTCCAAGGCTTGTGCGCGGAGGTAGTCGAAGGCAAGACGGTAACGCTCTAGTTCTTCCTCTTTCTCCAGGAAGACGGAGCCGACGTGCAGATCGACGTAGGCAACGTCCAACGAGGGCTCGGTGCCGCCGATCACGACGAAGCTGCCGAGGGCGGCGCAATGCGCGCCCCGGGAGAAAGGGAGGACCTGCAAGGTCACTTGCGGCGAACCGTCGAAGGTGAGGAGTCGGTCGAGCTGCTCCTCCGTGACGCTGGGCGAGCCCACCACGCGGCGGATGACCGACTCGTCGAAAACGGCCCACACGTGCGGAGGGTTCGGGCGGTCCAGGATCTGCTGCCGCTTCATGCGGATGTCGACCAACCGCTCGATGTCCTCGCGGGACCGGCGCCGCTCGTTGGCCTGCTGGAGGGAGGTGGCGTAACCCCGGGTCTGAAGTAGCCCGGGCACGTAGACGCTGCAGAAGTGATCTTGCCGAACGGCCTCGTCCTCCAACGTCAGCAGGAGGTTCATACTCTCGGGAATCGCGTCGCCGAACGAGCTCCACCAGCCCTGCTTCTTGGCTTCCTTGGCGAGCGACACGACCGCCTCGCGCTCTGCGTCGGAGGTGCCGTACTCGCGGCAGAGTGCGTCGACCACAACCCACTTGACCGGGCCGGACTGGGTCTCATACCGGCTCACGGTCGCCTTGGACACATCGACCCGTCGGCCTGCCTCTTCCAGGGTCATCCCTGCCCGGACTCTGAACTTGCGCAACACCGCGCCTAGTTGGCGCCGTCGCGTAGTCACGCGCTGCGACATCTGTCTCCCTCTCGTCTCCGGTCGGGGTCCGGAGATCGCCATCAAGCTAGGGAAGCAGCGGCACGGCTTGTTGGGGATTCACCCGATAGAAGAGTTATGAGAAGTTACATGGCGAGATGTCTCTGTGCCATTCTGCGACGCAGGACGTCACTCGACGGAGCGGTACGGATACGGCAGGCGCAGCCGTGCGTGACTGGTAGGGAGGAGTGGCCCGTGCTCACCTACGGAGTCACCGATGCGGGTCCCCGTCTCCGCTGTGTGCTGCCCTTCGATGCCGACGCCGGCGAGGTGAGACTGCTGCGGAAGGCGGTCACGTCCCAGCTCATTGACTGGGGGGTGCCTGCTGAGACGGCCGTCGAGGCGGTGGAGCCGGCGGTCGCCGAGTTGGCAGGCAATGTCATCAAGCATGTCGGCGAGGGCGTATCAGCCGTCCTGATCGTCGAGTGGTGGCCGGGCCGCCTGAAGATCGAGGTGCACGACAAAGGTCGAGAGGTGCCCGTGCTCCTCACAACCGGCTGTGACGACGAGTGCGGGCGCGGGCTGCACATCGTGTCTGCGCTGGCTGAGGCATGGGGGACCGTACCTACGGCCGGGGGGAAGGTGGTGTGGTGTGAATTCACGCTGCCGGAAGGCATCAGTTGTGACCGGGTGGAGAGGGCCGCACGGGCCGTGCAGGGTTACTGCGGCGCCGATCTGCTTACTCCGTACCCAGGCAGGTCCGAACAGTTCGGCCTTGAGAAGTCGGTGATCGAGCTGATCTGTGACCTGCTGCACTGGACAGCTGCCCGCGGCCAGGATCCTGATGATTTCCTGGATCGCGTCATGGCCTACTACGAAGCCAAGGCCGAAGCCGCCTGAGGAAGGACGGGGCGGCGGCCCCCGGCCGCGTGCCGGAGGCCGCCGTCCCGTGGCTACACCGGGGCGGTTGGCGTCAGCCCGCCCTGCCGAACCTCCGGTAGCACCTTCTCCAACAGCCCCGTGACCTCGCTGCCGCCCAGCACCAGCTGTCGGTCCAGCAGGCGGTTGCCGGTCTCGCAGGAGGTCTCGCTCACCAGGGAGCAACCGTGGCAGGCCGAAAGGTTCAGTTGGGACGAACCCTGTCGGTCGCTCTCGATGCAGACCGGGTCGTTGGAGCAGAAGTCGGCGTCGTCGAGCGCGTGCATCAGGAGAGGGATCAGCTTGCCGGGCGCCCCCAGCCGGACGAGGCCGCCAAGCGTTCCTTGCGCGTCGCCGGCAGCCGTGTAGATCAGGATCCCGGCTGTCTTGTCCGTGCGGTCGGAGTTCGCGTAGACGCGCTCCTGCAGGGAGGCGGACGCGTACCCACTGGCGAAGGCCAGCCGTCGGATGAGTAGGTGCGACAGCGTGTGCAGGGCGATGTACCTGGGCTCTGGAACGTTGAGACGGCTTGCCCATGGGGAGTCCGTGCGCCGCTTCGTGAGGACACCGGCGCGAGCCTGTACATCCGGCCTCGCTTCCCATTCGGCAAGCTTCCCCTCGTCGAAACGAAGGAAAATACCTTCACCGAAAAGCTCGATGGCGGGATAGGTCGGGAAACGTCCCTGGTCGGGACCCAGATCAGCCTTGATGAGATCGGCTTCGCCGCTGTGGCGTCGGAAGCCCTTGAGCGCCCTGACCTCACGGACCCGGTGCACCTGACCGATCCCGTCGAGGTGATCCAGGAGTGCCTTCGGTCCTGCGACCCCTTCGAGGTCGTATCCGTCAACCACGAAGTTGCTTCCGGAGCGGTCACGTCCGGCCTGCAGCTTCTTGAGGAACGCCGCCCACTCGCCGTCCTTGAGATCGAGCAGCATCTCGCTGGCTGAGGTCTCCTGCTCCGCGCCCACTGCGAGGACGGCCTCGGGCGTTACGCCGAGTTCCTCGGCGATGAAGCCGGCCAGCATCTCCGCCTGGGGCCCGCCGTTGTCGGTGACCATCCTGCTGAAGTAGATGTGGCTCCGAATCTTGTCCGCCAGCTCCTCGGACGGCGGACGCTCCTCGGGTATGTCGAGGGCCGAGACGCGCTCCGCGATGTAGTTGCCGGTCGCGCCACGCTGTACGGCCCTCAACTCGTGTGGGCAGGGGTGTTTGACCGCGCTCTCGGGTTCCCAGGGTTGCCGCCCGGCGCAGCGTATGCCCTCCCGCTGCAGGGCGCCCTTGGTGACGAGTTCGGCCAAGGTGCGAGAGTTGCCGCACCCGTGACAGTTGACCTCCAGGGAGGACAGGCCCTCACCACGGCCGGACCGCTTTCTGAACCGGAGCGCCTTGTAGTCCTTGCAGAACTGCACGGCCTGGTTCGTGGCGCCGCGGCCTCGGTGTGCCCACTGGAACCAGGGGATGTCCTGGATGTGGCTGCCCTGTTCACAGATGGCGGCATAGCGCATCGGCACCAACATGCCGCCGCAGTCGCAGGTGTTGCTCCACTTGCCCTTGTTCTTGCCGGTGAGTTTCGAAAGCTTGTTGCAGCGTTCGCAGAAGCGCCAGGCCGGGAACCGCCAGTACGGCAGGGCCGGCGTCTCCTTGGCTGCCGTGCCTGCGTGGGCAGGCGGCTGCCGCAGCATGCCGGGGCCGAGCCGGGCCATCAGACGTTCGCAACTGATTTCGGGGGAGAACTTCCTGTCCCACCAGGAGGTGTCGGGAGCGATGAGGGATGCTCCTCGGACGTCCACGATGGCCCCGACCCCGAAGGGGGAGATTGCCTCCGAGAGTCGCAGGTCGTGCTTAATTCGCTCCACGGTGCACCTCTTCCTGCGGTTCCTGGACCTCGACCGCCACGTTGGGCTCCACGGACCTCATGGAATCACCGACGGGCCACCCTTCACCGTTTTGCCCGAACCTCTTCAACAGTGCTGTCTGTTCCTTCTGAGTCCGTTGGTAGTACAAAGGCTCGTACGCCTCGCGCGCCTCCGCTGCTCGACTGTCCCAGCCCCGGAGGAGTCGCCAGACGGCGTCCTCGGTGTCCTGCGCCTCGAGCGGGTCCGCGCGCTTCACGAGTTCGACGAACTGGTCCACGAGCCGCTCGACGGCTCCGCCGATGCTGTCCTTCGCAAGGTCGAGGACGCCTGCCGCGTCCTTCTTCGCGAGGGGTGGGAACGCCTGGCGCAGGAGCGCCACCAGCGCGCCGGCGAGGGAGCGCTCACGCGAGGCCAACGACCATGGCGTCACACTCGTCGGTTCGACACTGCGGTAGAGCGCTTCGTGGTAGCCACGGAAGGTCTCGAAGTGCGAGCGGTCGCGCGCGCGGCTGGACCTGAAGAGCGTCACCACGACGCCCTTGGTGTCACCACGCCCGACGCGGCTCGTCGCCTGGATGTATTCGGCCGTGGTCTTCGGCTGACCGACCATGAGCATGAGGGCGAGTCGCGGGATGTCGATGCCGACGGAGAGCATGTTGGACGAGAGGACGACGTCCACGGCATCGCGGGAGTCGTCCGCACGGACGCGGAGAGCACGGAGATCCTTCGGGAGTTCCTCCGCGCCCCGCCGGCTGGTCAGCTCGAGCACCTTGTCGGCCCTGATCGGCCGCAGCGGGATCCCCAATCGCGCAGCCCGGGCATCAAGGCGTCCGTTGACGTCGTCCACCACCAGCGTGCCGGTGCGTCCCAGCTCGCGGAGGCTGTTGTGATACATGACCAAGGTCCAGTAGGCGTCGCGGGTTGCTGCGGACGGAGCTTCGGCCTCCAGTACCTCCGGAACCTCCGCCATGGGCGTGACCGCCGAGATGACTGCCGAGGGCTGGGAGACCGACTGCGGCATCAAACCGACGTAGAGACGTCCCTCCCCGCTCTCTACCGTACGGGAGAAGAAGGTGCGGTCGTCATCGAGGCCCGAGGGTGGATACAGGGCCACAGCGCGTCCGTACAGGCCTTGAACCTGCTCCTCCGACGCCCGGATGGTGGCCGTGGAGGCAATGATTTTCGGGCTGCTACCGGTGCGGCTCAGCAGAAGCTGGATGACGGCATCGAAGACCGCCACGGTCGTGCCGAGCGGACCCGACAGGAGGTGCAGCTCGTCCTGGATGACGATCGACGGTTGCTTGAAAACGGTCCCCAACCCGAGGAGCTTGCCCGCCTCCGGTTGGAACTGGAGACGTGCGAGTTTGTCGACGGTCGCCAGCAGAATGGTCGGCGGGTCCTGGTAGAGAGTCTCGTCGACGACGGCGAGCGGGAGTCCGCCGCTGAACCGGCAGGATTCGTCGACGCAGTGGACCGCGACGTCGTGGCCCGCGAGGCGCATGCCGTAGTCCTCGGGCCTGTTGCTCCTGGTGCGGGGAACCAGCGGCGTCAGGCACCACGGGCAGCTCTCGATCTGGAACTCGTTGGCCTCCTCCGGACGGGCGGCCTTCTGCAGACGTACCAAAGCCTTCTTCGCCTCGGCGCGTGTGCCGGGTGTCACCTCGTTTCCGACCCACAGACCGATGGTGAACGGCGCCATTCCCTTCACGCGCTCGTCCGTGTGACGCAGGATCTCCATCGCGCAGATCAGAGCGGCCGCACGCTGGAACTGCTGCGAGGTGAGCAGTCGCAGTGTGTATCGGGTGAGCACCGCAGTCCCGCCGCCTGCCAGACCATGCTCGAGCCGGCGTCGAAAGATCTCGACCGCGGAGAGCCCGAGGTACGCCTCGGTCTTTCCGCCACCGGTGGGGAACCAGATCAGGTCGACGAGATCCCGGTCCTCGTGGGTGGGGTCCATGGTCGAGGCCAGGGAGACGAGGAGGAAGCCGAGCTGGAAGGGACGCCAGCGCGGCTCCTTCACCTGTTCGACAGGTGTCCCGTCGTTGATCCGCGCCTGCTTCATCTGCAGTCGCATGGCGGACATGCCAAGGGCGAAGGCAGTTCGGATTGCCTTTCGGTCGCGCAGGAGCGAGACGCCTTCCCGCATGCGGTCGACCGCACTCCGCGAACGCCCGGCGATTCGTCTGGCCGCGTCCCTGTCCCCGTCGAAGGCCTCGGCCCGCGTCATCTGGTCGGATGCCCACGAGGCGAAGGCGTCCACAAACGCGCCGAGCGACGCGAGCACGACTTCCGGGTCGGTGTCGATCTGCCGGAGATGGTCCAGTTCCAGGGAACGGTCCTCCGCTGTTCCCTCCACGAATCCGGTGGTCTCGACGGCGGGTACGACGAAGGCCGGTACGGCATCGAGGAAGATCTCGGTGCACCGCCCGTCTTCGAGCTCCCAGTCCGCAGCCATGCCGTGTCCGACCGCGTACACCTTTCTGTTGCGGTACCGGAGGCGCAGTTCGGCCGTCTCGTCGTCGGTGTCGAACGATCGTGCCGTGTCGTACTCGAGGATTGCCGCCCCGGCGCACGGAGAGACCGCAAGACGCACCTGGAACAGCATGCGGGCGATGTCTTGACGCTCGTCCTCCGTGGAATTCGCCATGAGGCGGACATGGACGGTGACCAGGTGGAGGCCGTTGAGGTCGCGCCAGCGCGCACCCACTTCAAGGGGCACGCCTCTGGCGTTCAGAGGCTTGGGACCCTCACCATGACGGAGGACAAGATCACCGGCACGGAACGGGGTGCGACGCCACCTGGGAGGACCGTCACCTTCGACGGGCTCGTACGTGCCGCAGCGGAGGTCGACCTGGATGGAGTCTCCGTCCGTGACGAAGGAAATCGCCACGGACGACGGCCTCCAGTCCTCGGCCAGGGGCACTCCCGCATCGGTCTCCTCGACATCGCCCTCGGGCACGTCCGGGGGGACCGTTCCGTCCGGTGCCTCACCCTTCGAGTGATCCGGCGCCGGTGCATGAGCCGGAAACAGCATGCCGACGGCGTACTGCCGGTGCGGGTAGTTCGAGGTGATCTCCTCTTCGCCGTCCTCCGGACCGACGTACGATGCGCGAAGATGCGCCAGGACCTTCTCCTGGGCCACGGTGCGGGTCACTTGCCAACCTGCTTTCCGAGCAGAGCCTGCAGTCGCTTCTTGTCCTCGGGCGAGGCAACGACGTGGAGAGTCACCCGAGCCCTGGTGACGGCCACGTAAAAGGCGGCCAGACCAGGGTCGTCATATTCGTCCGGCAGGTCGCAGACGATGACGTGTTCCGCCTCCAGCCCCTTGGCGAATCGAGGAATCGTGACGTAGAAGCCGGACTTGGTCCGCCACGGGTCCTGGTCCGCCGAGACACCGATGATCCAGATGTCGTTGCGTCGCGCGCCGTTCGTCACGAGCTGCCGCGCCACGGCCTCGGCCGCGGTGATATCGGCGGAGCCCTCCGACCAGCGCCACTGCACCCGATCACCATGGACTATGCCGGGGTCTCCGACATCGGCCCCTAGATACTCCTGCACGATGTGGACGATGGCTCGGGTGTTCCGAACGTTGCGGTCCAGGTCGTACTGGAGTGCCTCCTCCTGAATCAGCTCGCACACCTCGGGATCGAACTCGCCGTCGACGTGTGCCTGGTTGTTGGGGTCGAGGAACATCCGCCACCGCCCGCCGGCGCGACCTCCACGGATGACTGCGTCCAACGCGTCCATGCCGGCGGCATTCATGAGGTCCTGTGCCTCGTCGACGAAAACGACGTCGTACTGCTTGTCGCCGGACAGGTCGGCGAACGGCTTCAGGTCGATTTCCTTGTCGGAGATCCGCGGCCCGAAGAAGTCGACGAGGGAGGGCGAGTGGAAGGTGATGAGGACCGACTTCCCCGCCGACGCCTCCTGCTTGGCACCCTCGACCAGAACCAGCGACTTGCCGGTTCCCGCACCACCGAAGACGAGCATCCTCGGATTGCGCGACAAGGCGGCAAGCACGCGGGCCTGTCCCTCTGTGGCGCGGTTCTGTTCCTCTATGACGGCACCGCGCTGGGCATCGATGACCGGCATGCGGGTGAACTCACCGAAGAGCCGCGCACGCAAGGCCTCGGAGCGGGCCACCTTGACCCCGTGGGGAGCAGTTCTCGCACCGGCAGCAACCTGCTCGATCGCTTCGGTCATGGCGGCGATGCTCATCTGGTCCTTGGCCCACCAGTGGCTGCCCTTCCATTCCACCGCGGGAGGAGGAGCGTCGATGTCAGGGGTCAGCGCGACGGCCTCGGACGCGAACCAGCCGACGCCCTCCTCCTGCAGAATGTCCCGGAGGGCGTACATGGCGGACTGCGCCTGGTCCATCGGGGACTCGCGCAGCTTCTTCCAGTCGCTCCGGCGGTCGACGGAGTACCAGGCACCGTCGTGCTTCCTGACACCACCGCCCTTCACCTCGATCAGGATGACCATGCCGTTCCACAGGACGACGAAGTCGGCTTCACCCTGCTGCTTGACCGAGTGGCTCCGTAGCTTTACGGAGTGGAAGGCCACGGCGTCGTTCGGGCCTTCCACAGATGCCAGCAGACGGGCCACCCGGCGCTCGGCGCTGCTGTTCGTCCTTGCCTCGATCTCTGCGAGGTCAGGTATGAGGATCATGCTCCCTGCTCCCGCCAGAGCTTTTCGTACTCCTTGTATCCGAGGAAGTCGTTGACGGCGCCGAAGTTGTCGGCGACATCGACGATGCGACACTCCGGCTTGCCGCCGTTCTGGGGGCCCCGCAGTCCGCGGCCGGCCATCTGGATGTAGGCGCTAGGACTGAACGTCGGCCTGGCGATGTAGAGGGCCCGGACGCCGGGGGCGTCGAAGCCCTGGATCAGCAAGTCGCAGTTGGTGAGGACCTGGATCTTGCCGTCCTTGAATTTCTTGATGACGTCCCGACGCTCTTGGCGACCGGTCTGCCCGCTGATGGCAGCGGCCTCGCGGCCGCGATAGCGGAGTGTTGCGGCCAGCACCTGGGCAGACAGGACGTTCGGGGTGAAGACGAGGATGGGCCAGTCCTCAGGGTTCTCCTCCAGGATGTGATTGACGAGGATCCTCATACGCGCCTGGTCGCGGCCGATCCGGTCGAGTACCTTCGGCTCGAGCTTCCGGCGGGACTGGACCTGCCGGCTCTCCTCCGGTGCGAGTGTGACGTCGATGCCCGGCAGAACTCGGTGCTCGACCCGAGCCAGCACGCCCATATCGGCGAGCTCCTCGTAGGCGTTGCCGTCGAAGGCCTGCATCTTGTAGTGGCCGAAACGGGCCGCGAGCGCCTTGGTCTGCTCGCCCCGCTCGACGTTCCCCTTGAATGGCGTCGCCGTTAGGCCGACCAGCGGACGCTCCCAGTTGCGTCCGTCAATTCCGAGATTCCGCAGGATATCGGTGTACATGGTGGAGCCGCCCGCGCGGTGAGCCTCGTCGACGAACACGGCGGCGGCGTTCCGCAGCCACTCGTACTCCGGGGCACCGATCGCGTTCTTGAGCTTGGCATCGGTTGCCACGACCACACTGCACTCGGTGTCCGGCTCGTGCACGACGTTGTCGTGCCAGAGGCGGCCGATCGTGAGCGGACGCTCGTCGTCCAGCCAGCGCCAAACCGTGCTGAAGGTTTGTACCGCCTGTTCGCAGAGCTCTTCCGACTGCGCGATCCAAAGGACTGTGCCGCTCAGCTTTCCCTCGACGAAGAGTCGGAGCACGGTCTCCGTTGCCACGCGAGTCTTGCCGGCACCCGTCGGGAGCTCAACGATGCCCTTGCGTGCACGGTTGTCCCCGTCTCGGGACGTCAGAACCTTGCTGAGTTGCTGACGGATCTCTTCCTGGAAGTCGTGCAAAGGGTTCAGCTTGACGGCCCCAGGTACGACGAATTCGTCGTCCTGGTGTCGAGTGCGACGCCCGGCGTACTGGGACCCGAATCCCATCTTGCGCAACCAAGCGATGGCTGATGCGCCACCCGCCCATGTTGTGGGGACGTCGTCGTAGCCTTCGGTACGGAACTCGTCAGCGAGAAGCTTGACGGAGTCACTGCCGTACACGGTGAGGAAGAGCTCTGACACGGAGGTGTCCTCATCCACCAGACTCTGACTCTCCAGTGCCTGCCAGAGTCCCTTCGGCAGGTTCTCCTTCAGAGTGTCATCTCCGAAGTACACGTCGAGACGTCCGGCATCGCTGGAGGCCGCCCGGGCGCTCTGCCGCTGCTCCTCCAGACGCTGGTTCACTCCCGTCCGGATGACGTCGTCGAGTTCGGCGTTGGAGAGACTCAGATCGAACGCCGAATTGACGATCTCCAGGACGCGACGCTCGTCGAAGTCCGCACGGACCACGAGGTTCACGCCGTCAAGGTGCCACTCGAGCGATTCGTCGTCGACGCCGTTCTCGGTGGTCACCCGCTTCGCGATGTAACCGGCTTTGGTCACGGTGGCGTTCATGACCTTGTCCGCAACGAACGTCGAGCGCAGTCCGGTGTATCGGTCGATGACCGGCTCGGCGGCCTGCTGGCCGTCGATCTGGACAGAGAAGGAGAAGCTGTCCTCGAAGCGACGGCACCCGACGACCTCGACAAAGGCATCAGCCTCCTCGGGAACCACGCGGAGGTGAGGCTTGTGCTTGGAGCTGAGGTAAGTCCGTTCGTCCTCCGTGGTCGCCAGGTATACCGAGGCTGGCCGCTTGCTCTCGATGACTCGACCGACCCGGGCGGGGATCACCGGCGGGCGGCCGTCGGGGAAGGCGATCGTCGAAGCGGTCAGGATGAACCCAGTCAGGGCGGAGTTCTTGATGGGGTTGGTCACCTCCGCCTGGAGTGCTTCCCGGAGCACATCGGCAGGAACCGCGGACAGGTCCTTGGGCAGGCCCAGCGCATCCTCGACCGGGCGTGCTCCGCGGAAGAGCGGCAGCACAGCCTCGTACTCCACGAGAGAAGCCGAGACAACTTGGTCCGCGGGCCGGTATCCGCGGTTGGACATGAGGACACCGGCTTGTTCCACCGCCCAGCGGACGGGGGAGATGACTCGGTGCGTGAGACCTGTGTCCGGGTCGGTGCAGGTCCAGTACTTGGCGTTCTCGAAGGTGAGCAGCTGCGTCGTCCAAGACTCGCGGACGCGCTCCGGCGCGCCGGCTTGCATCAGCAGATGGAGCACCGAGACCGGGCCAGGGCCTTCGAACTCATAGAACTCGATCCGCTCGACCGGGCGCTCGCCAGGTCCCAGTCTGCGGTTCAGCTCAGCCAGGACGTGCTGTGCGTAGTCGTCGAAGTGAATCTCTTGATCCACGGGGTACGCCCGGCGAGGGCGTGTGATGACGCCCGCGGAGTGTGCCAGCTGCGGAACACAACGATCATGGTCCAACAAGAGGTGCGGGATGCCGTCGGCCAAGCCCTCGATGTCCAGGACATCACTGGGCTCTGCCCATCCGCCATCACGAGTCGGTACCTTGAGATGCCGTGCCTTGTCTCCCGACACGAGGCCCTCGGCCTGCTTCATCGAGACGTTCTGAGCAGCCTCCCAGAACTTGGGAAGCGACTCTTCCTCGGTATCGGAGGCGAGCTTTGCCGCCCGAGACTGCAGCACTGCGAATGGGTCCAGGTCCCTGAACCCCCTCTCGCTGAGCCTCTGCTGCACGCCGGGCATCTCGAGGAAGGCGGGGTCGACGAAGCTGGCGCCTTCGATGTCGTCGTCGTCCACACGCTCGAGGAACACGACACGGCTGTCCTTCAGGGACCGCAGGCCATCCGTCGTCGGGATGACCTTCGCCGCACTGATCTCGGCGACCTTCGAGTTGCGGAGGACGAAGTCGAGGGCTCTCACGGCGGAAGCCAGGTCCGGGCCATCGGCCCATTCGCGCAGCCACGAGAGGACACCTCGCTTGGCGATCTTCTCCAACGCCTTCAGCTCGTCCCTGCCATCCACCTCCAGGAACGCATCGGTGATGCTGTGCTGGTAGAGCTGTCGAAGACGAGCAACGCGCTGCTTGTTGCTGTAGCAGCGCCAGTGGGGGACATCATCCCCGGTGTTGGGAGAGTTGATCCAGTCCTCGTGGTCCCGCTCGCTGGCAGCGTCCGTGATGGCGAAGTCGAGGGGACGTAGGTTCTGAGGCAGACGCATCGCCCCACGCGAGTCCGGAACCAGGGCTTGCTTGGCGCACTGGCGGGGAATGTGCTGGCAGAGCATCCCGTCGCCGAACGAGTGGGTCTCGCGGCCACGAGCCGGCATGTAGTCCAGGTGCGCTGCTGGGTCGTCGGCCGACACCACTCGCGGGAGTATCTCGACGAACATCTCGGAAAGAGTCGTGAGGATCTCGCGGTTGTAGTTGTTCTCCAACAGTGTGGTGCGATCGTCGTTGACGCTCCACGGCGCGTTGAATAGCGCAGACGCGGAGGTCTTGTCCTGGAGCGGGAAGTACGACCAGAACTCCCCGATTCGCTGCTGCGAGAAGCGCGCAGGCAGGGCAACCGTGACCTTCATCTGGTCGCGGGAAACTGCTTGGCCCACCTCGTTCCGCGCCTCGGGAGAGGGGCTGTGCATGCCACTGGCGACGTACCACTCTTCGTGATCACCATTCGGGCGCTCGACCCTGAACCGGCCGTCTCCGAGGTCTCGAGAGACGTGGCTGGTGCTGAAGCCGTGCTCCCCGATCACCCGAAGCCGTACCTCACGGACGGCGGTGACGAACAGGAGGAACTCGGAGCGGAATTTCTCGATCTCCTCCTTGAGGTTTTTCAGCTTCGAGGCACGCGGCAGCCGGACGACGGTGACGGCCCACTTCGCCAGCTCGGCCAGGACCGGGTCCTTGGTGAACTCGGTGGCAGCATCGAGACGGGTGGCGATTCTCAACGCGGGCAGCCTGGCGGCGCTCGCGCCGACCGATCGCAGGGCGGCCTTCGCCTTGTCGGAGTTGAACTCGAAGGAGACGGACCGGCTGAAGACCTGGGGCGTCTCGGTCACGGCCAGAACGGACTTGAAGCCGAGGCCGAAGCGCCCGATCTCGTCGCCACGCTTACCGCTGATGTGGGCATGGGTCAGGGTGGTCAGACCTGACTTGGAGAACGGACGCCCGGCGTTCGCGCAGTAGAGAGTGTCGTTGTGGAGATCAAGGACGATCTCGACCCGCCCCGCTCCCTCCTCGTGCTCGGAGGAGCCCGACATGGCGTCGGCCGCGTTTTGCACAAGCTCCAGCAGGGTGCGGTTCGAGTACCCGCCGACCCTGATGGACTCCTCCTGGTTCGCGTGCTCCGTGACCAGGTGGGGGTTCGCCCGATAGGCGCTGATCGCCCGCTCGGCGATCGAGTCAACCTCCCGCACCAGTCCCGGATCCGGAACCCAGTCCCCCCAATTACCTGCTGTCGTCATGACCGAACCCCCTCAGTCAAGGGCACGACAATGCCCCCCTGCCAGAACTGCACCTACTGGCTCCCCGGACCTGCGTATCTCACACTGCGGGTACGCCACGTATGTGACGTTCCCGCCCCCGTTCGGACCTTAGACCCCACCACTGACAGGTGGGCTCCGATCCCCCAGATCGGTAAGGTCCGTGTAGAAGGCACGAATGTACGCCCAAGGACGGCGTCGTGCCAGGCCGGAGGGCGGCTTCGTTCGAGAGGTCGTGAACGCGCACTGTGGCAGGCGGTCAACTACATGCATATGCCGCCACGTTGTGCTGCAAGTGGGTTCGGTTGCCCGGAAGAGCGCCGGAACAAGGGTCTTTCTGGGTCCATCTGGCTTCCGTCGGACGGGGTGAGTGATGTCGATGCACCCGTCTGACGGCGCGGAGGTGAAATTGACGTACCGCCTTGCCTGCGTCCCGTCAGATCGGCTCTGCGGCGGATGTCCGAAATGCGCGGATATGTGTGGAGTCAGGCGGCAAGTCGCTTTTGCCTCCGCGGCCGATCCTTTTAAGTTCCTTCGCGCGCTCGGGAGATGCCTTTTCCCAGCGCCAGGTTGCGAGCTCTTTGAGACCAAGCGGAAGTCGGGACTTCCCGAAGTCGCCTAGTGCGGCAGCCAGCACATGGATGGCAAAAAGCGGAGGAACGGCGTTCCCGACCTGTTGGGCGCGGTCGTTTCCGGACCACGGGTAATTTCCGGGGAACGTTTGCAGAACTCCGGCCTCGGGGATCGTGAAGCGTTCGGGTGTGGAATTGTGCAACAGGTTTCTTCTGATTTTTCCTGTGACGGTGAATGCTGGCTGACTATAGGAGCGTCGCCCTCGGGCTTGGGGGTTTCCCCCGGTGCCGTAGTTCGATACGACGTAAAATCTGTCGCCACACCGATCCGGAAATCCCGAGTCGGCCGTAGGGCCTGGTGGGCTGAGGAGGAAGGCTGGGTCGCTCTCCGCCAGTCGGCTCCTGCAGTCCATCAAAGCCTCGTGCATTGACACGCAGCGGGACTTCTGCTTAACTCCGTCTATAAATTCCGCTTTCTTATCAATGGGTAGTGAATATCGGACCTTAGCGTCAATGTCTCGGATGTCGGCGTTGCGAGGATTGAACTGCAGGTAATTCCCTTCCGGAATTGCAACATCGGCATTTTTGCCCAACCGTGCAATCAGTACGGCACGCCTGCGGGATTGAGGAACACCGAATTCTTCAGTGTTCAGAACGTCGCACACCGCCTTGTACTCGACTCCCAGCTCACCGCTTTCGAGTACCTTTTTGTATTCTTGCCATACCGGAAGTACGGTTGGGACCTGTTCGAGCATGATCGCCTTGAACGGGGTGCCTTTCCGAATTGCTTCCATGATCCATCGCAGTGGCTCCAGCACGAGTCCAGTGCGGGGATCCGGCTTTTCGCCGGCCTCGCCGGTGGACTCTGGTTGGGCAAGTTCTCTGTCGAGCCTTCTGAGCTCGGCGAGGTCGTCCCTGGCGGCGACGAAGGACTTCAAGTACTTCTTGACTTCATCCAATGCGTCACGGCCCGACCCTGTTCCGGCGACTGAGAATGTCTGGCAGGGGGGACCTCCGACGAGAACGTTCACACCACCCAGATACTGGTGACGCGGGTCCGGAGGATCGGCCCGCATGTCTCGTACATCGGCGTGGATTGTCTGTAGGCCTGCCTCGTAGCGGGTCTCGCATGCGTTGTCATCCCATTCGATGCCAATGGATTCCACTCCGAGGTGACGCGCAGCTACGTCAAGTCCACCCGGACCGGCGAACAGGTCCAAGATGCGATACTCATCTTCACCTTCCCCGGCTGGGGATTCATGCGAAACGGATGTTGCCTGGCTGGTCATGGGGTGGGAGTCTAGCCGGCGGCGGGCACGGCCCGAAACCGCGAGGTCGGCTGAGGGAAAAGAAGCCCTTGTGGTCGCCGACTCGTTCAAGGTCGCTCCGGATTCAGTAGAGCGTACGCGATGGCGCTGCCCACGGCCGTTGCCAGCGGCGGAGGCATGGCGTGGCCGATTTGGCGGTAGCGCGAGGTCTTGCCACCGCTCAGCTGCCAGTCGGAGGGGATGGCCTGGATGAGGGCGGCCTGCTCCACGGTGAGCTTCGGCTGACCGTCCACCGGGAAGTCCGGTTCCGGAGGGGCGTCACCCAGGCTGTTGCCGTTCACTCCCAGGGCGGCCCACGCGTTCTTGCTGCCGGTGGGGCCGAGGTCGGCGCCTCCCCGGCGGTCCGAGCCTCCGACCAGGGCGGGGCCCGTACGGCTGGCCTCCCGGGCCCACGCGTCCGCTCCGGGCCAGCTGCCGGCAGCCATGGAGGCTCCGAGCACCTCACCGACGGTCGGCGGGGCGAAGTTCGTCGGTTGCGGCCAAGAGAACCGTGACGAGTAAGGCTCCTGCAGCGCTACCAGGAAGCCACTGCTGCGGTTCTGCGGCACCCCGAACTGGGCGGCGTTCAGTACCTGCCATGCCGAGCGTAGACCGACCTTCGCGAGCTCCTCCTCGAGCCAGGCCCTGTCCGCTGCGAAAGCGTCGCTCTCGACGAGGTCCGGCAGGTTCTCCAGGAGGACGGCCTTCGGACGGATCTCACACGTGAGTCGAACCACGGTGCGCAGAACCTTGCGCTCCTCCGAGTCCTCCGCAGTCCCGACCGTGGCGGCGGATTTCACTCGGGGGAGACCGGCGCTGACGAGGTCGACGCCCAGGATCTCAGGTCGGTCGGCCAAGGAAAATTCGTTGATGTCCATGCAGAGGATGTCCCACTGCGGGCGATTGGCGTCGATGGAGAAGCAGGCGTCCGCCTTGGAATCGATCAGCAGACGTGGTTGGAACCCGGCCTGCTCAAGTCCGTAGGCTTGGGCGCCGCAGCCTGCACAGAATTCGACGGACGAGAACTGCGGAGTCTCGGAGGGGGGATCCGGAATACCTTGGACGGGCAAGGATCCCATGGCCGCGGATCGAGCTTGCGGTACTGCTGGCGAGGACACCGGTGCAGGCGCGGATGGGCTAGGAAGCAGGTAGTCGCCACTTTCGGACGGCGAGTGCGGTGTCGGCTCCGGCCCGCGGGCCGAGGCGTTGGCAGCCGCAGACTCCCAGCCATCCGGCCTCTGCGCGGCGATGGCCTCGTCCGCCACCGCACGCAATTCCTCGTCCAGAGCCTGCTCACCGACTCCGTCAAAGACAACGAACGGCGCCAGGCGGAGAAGACGCTTGAGGAAGTCGCGGAGCGTCTCGCGTTCGTTCAGCCCGCTGAGATCCAGATCCTTCCAAACGCGCAGGATGGCGCGCACCAAGTGAGGGCTGCCACCCAGTGCGGTGCGGCGGGCATAGATCTGGTCGAAGGCGGCCTCACCGAGGACAGCGAGCGCGGCGTACGGGTCGGGCGCGTCCGGATCACGGACGAGGTGGGCACGCCACCACAGCCGGCCGAAGACGTGGCGGGTGAGGTCGGTGCCCAGGACACGGTCCCTCGGTGGCTGCGGATAGCGCCAGTAGGCGACGTCCGGCAGGAGGACCAGGGCCAGAAAGGCCCACACGTCGCGGGAGGCGGCCTCCGCGGGCACCATACCCGTCTCGCTGCGCAGCAGTGCGGCAAGACGCAGGTCGAAATCGGCGTTACGGATACGGTCCGAGTCGTCGGGGAAGCCGGCCTGCTTCGCCAGGTCCATGACGGCCTCACGGAGTTCGCGAAGGCGGCTCTCAGGGACGCGGTCGCCACCGGTCGCCACATAGACGCTCGCTTCGTGAAAGGTGCGGATCTGCGAAGACAGTTCGAGAACCGACAGGTCCTTGTAGTGCTCGAAGAGTGGCCGTGCCTGGGCGGCCAGAAGACGAGGGTAGAGAAAACTCATTCGGACACCTCAAAGATCCTGACCGCGGCCTGTAGGTCGGAGGCGAACAGGGCGGGGGACTGCTGTCTGCGCAATCTGATGTCCGAAATGAACTGCCCAGGGAAGAGCCGTTCGAAGAGGCTCAGCAGGGTCGCGCCGAGAGAGCCGTCGGGGAAGTCGGAGTCGTCCGTGAACTCCTCGTCCGTCAGAGCATGCTCCAGCATCACGCGGGCTGCGTCGGCATGCACGGCGGACAGGACGATGCGGTCGACGGGTCGGGGGCGCGCAGCATTCTGGAAGGCGGCCGCCGTGACCGTGTTGCGCTCGTTGACGAGGAGGAGTAGCGCACCCATGGTGGCGCTCTGCAAGTCCCCCGTGATCTGCAGGTGCCAGGCCGCGTCGTTCGGAAACGACGTCAGGGAGAAGTCGATGATCGCCATGGGGAACTGGGGAGCGTCACCCTGCAGGCGCAACTCCACCCGGTCGCTCCAGAGCACGGAGCCGGCACGCCGAGGGGAGGACGGGCGGGCGTGGGGGCGACGCTCGGCGAGAACGAGGACGGTATCGAGCAGCAGCAGCCCACCCAGGTCCGAGCCGCGAAGGATGATGTCCAGTTCGGTGCGTGACGTCCCGGACTCGGTCAACCGTAGGCGTTGCGCCGGTCCGCTGAGGTTCGATCCGGTCGACGTCCAGACGACGGCCAGCGAGAGAGCTGTCCCGTCCGGCAGCCCCGACTGCCGACGGACGGAGGTGAGGTCCACCTCGACGGTCCTACGCAGGTGCAGGTCCATCTGGTAGTCCCAGTCCGGCAGCGCCTCGGGCAAAGGGATCTCGCCGTCGTCGAGGATCAGTCGCCAATCCTCGGCCGCGACGACATCTTCACGTGCGGCTCGATACGGGAGTACGTGTCGGCTCATGCCGTCACCACCGCTTCGACCTTGATGCCGACCTCCGTCATCGTGTCGGGCGCCGGGCGGACAACGGCTCGCCAGACAGTCTCGTCACCACCTTCGATGACCAGCGTCTCGGACGAGTGGAATGCGCCGTCGCCGTCCTCCCAGCCCATTAGGACTGGGATACCTGCGCCGATCGGAGGGTCGGTCTCCCGCCCGCCGGTCCCCGGCAGGGTGACCGCGAGGTCTCCACGGACCCTCTGGGGTCCGGCCACGGGGAGGGTGAATTCCTGGATCAGCATGTCGGTGTCGCCCCGGCTGTCGTAGAACGGCTCCCCCACGTACTGCACCCTCGGCCGACGTCGGCGCGCAGCGGTGGCACCGCCGGGCCCCGTTCCGTCGCTCCCGAACCCGTTCTCGTTGTCCGTATCGCCGGGGGTGTCCGTTGCCACGGCCTTCCCTGAGTTGCGTACCGGCCTGGAACGCGACCTGCCACGCTTTTCGCCGTCGGAGTCGGTGTGGGAGTAGGCCGTGGCTCCTCCGACTCCCCAGGCTCCGCCGACGAGACCGGAGAAGAACGAACTCGCGGCGCCCAAGGCCACGTTGCTGGCACCCGGGCGGGCTACGCCGCCCAGGGACAGCAACTTGTCCACGTTCTCCTTGATTCTCTTGAACGTGGTGCGTACGTAGGTGCTTTCGGGCCGGTCAAGGGAGTGCGGGTTCCAGGCATCGTGCGTAGGTGGTTCGGCACGCGCGTACACGCCGTCCATGGCGACGTCGGCGCGGAAGACGCCTGCGTAGCCCTGGTTGATGCTGGGCGGCTTGGGGCCGGCGTGGTAGGTGACCACCAGCTCGGCCGGCCGCATCAGGCAGACGTGGTGGACCATGTCCTCGATGTCGAGCATTCGCGAAGCCCGCGAGGGCTCCAGCGGCGGCATGATCCGCTTTACGAGCCCGAGCCGACCGAGGTGCTTACGGGGATTGAGACAGTCGACCGGGAGGCCGTCTTGGCCTTCCATCGACCTGTATGCCGCGACGAACATGTTGAGCGGCGGTGTCTCCGAGGGCTCCGGCACTTCGCGGTGGATGCCGTCGCACGTGACGGTGAACCGCATCGTCGCCGGTCTGTCGGAGGTAGGGATCATCTTCGGCCACAGATGCCAGGAGATGGTCTCTCCCAGGTAGTCGGCTGCTTCGACCGGATCGAGATCGTCAAGGTTCGGGTCGATGACCGCGATGGTCGTTCCGGTTTCCTCCGCGCCGAAAGGCTTCAGCCCTAGCCGGTGTGCGGCCTGCTCGGCGGCGTGCCCGACGAGCGGTTCCACGACCTGGCCGGAGAGATCGCCCCACCAATGGCGGCCCGTGTAGCGGCGTGTTCCCTCCTTGTCGGTGTGGAGGTAGCTCTTCCAGAGGGTACAACCGACCAGACGGGTCTCCATGCCGCCGTCCGGCGTACGGCAGCGGGTATGGATCAGCACCGTTCCGGGCCGTGAGACGAGGTAGAAGATGCCCTTGCCGAAGCCGTAGGTGCCGCCTCCGAGGGTCCTGTCCCGGGGCTCGCCGATGTTGCGGACGAACGAGACGAAGTCACGCTCCGTCCCCACGGCGTCGTCGGCCCGGGTGGGGCCGCCCAGACCGCGGGTGTTCCGGTCGGTCACCGAGAGCACTCGGATCGCGCCCTTACGCACGGTGTCGCTGAGCGGGAAGTGTTCCGCGTTGGCCGGCGCACCCGCGAGCAGAAGTTCTCGCCATGCCGCAGTGTGCGCGGGTCCGACAGTCCACAGGTCGATCCGGTAGTCGACCGCGTCGTCGGAGTCGTGGATCCGTGCGTCCCAACTGTTCTGAGCCGACTCGCGCACGAGGATGGTCAGCAGGTCCAACTCGGGGCGACCGAGCTGATTGCGGATGCCCTCGGCCGCGCTGGCTCCCTCGGGCGGGTACTGCTGGGAGGACCAGCCGACTTGGGTCACGCGTTCTCCAGGGTCATCTGCTCGATCAACTTGGTGACATCGCCGACGGGCATCGGCGCGGGAAGGTCTCCCGAGAGGTCGATGGTGTACTCGACGTCCAGCACCGAGACGGACACGCCCGCCTCCGCCAGGGTTCGGGTCGTCAGCCCGGGGAAGCCAGGTGAGTCCGCCCGGTACCACCGCTGCTCTTCGACGACGAACCGCACACTCCGGTAGTGCTCCGCGTCGGACGGCTGATAGCCGGCCCGCGCCAGCCGACCGAGCAGGCTGCCGTCGTCGTCGGCGAGCTCGAGGACCCTTTCGACCAGCTCGGGGAGGCTCTCGCCGGCAGACTCGGACAGTGAGCTGGACAACCGGACCCAGACCAGGGCGATGCTGCCACCCTCGGCGACCGGGTCCAACTGGTCGAGTCCGTGTATGCGAGGTCGACGTCCTTCGGTGGCGGTCGAGGCCTTCACCTCCACCGCCACCGAGTCGGACGAGAAGTCGTGCCGGTGCCCGTCCGGACCCAGCCACAGGCGGTGCGCCTGGGCGTCGATGCGAAGCAGACGGGCGAGCACCAGGAGCTCCCCGAACAGGCCCAGCAACTGTTCCGGCCCGAGGACGGGCGACTGCCGGTGGAAGAGTGCTTTCCAGCGGTCGATGACCAGGTAAAGCGCCTTGACCGGGTACCGCGGCAATGGCCTCGTAGTCTCCAGGACGTCCACGCACATTTCCGTGAAGAGGTCCCAGAAATCGGCCCGCAGACAGGCCAGATCCGCGTACGACTGATAGCTGTCCTCGTCCTCCAGGGGCCGCTTCCTGAGATGCAACACCTGACCGCGGAACTCCCGGGACAGCTTCTTCCGGCTGTCGACGGGAACCAGCAGGTGGCGCAGTCCTTCGTGGTCCACGGCGGCCATCAACGGTCCGCGATCGGTTACGACCGGTAGCGGCGCCACCCGCAGACGATGCTCGCCTGTGGTCTGCTCTGCTTCGAGTCGGGTCCATGTCGTCCGCAGCTGCTCGCGCAAGGTGTAGTCGCTCAAGCCGCGTCGCCTTCCAGCGGAGCGAGGTCCTCGTCCTCCAGGACGACGCCCGAGAGGTCGGCGGAGACGTAGCCCTCCACGGTGCTGTCCTCGTTGCTCGGCTCGGGGAAGACGAGGCCGAGACCGATCACGTGCTCCTCCGCGTTCAGCGCGGCACGGAGCTTCTTGTTCGGGCTCGGCTGCGAAGTCCGGTCGATCGGGTACAGCACGAGAAGCCCGGTGTCCGGGAGCTGTAGACGGCGCTGTTTCTTGATGTCGTTCTCGGTCATCGATGCCGTGTCGCCGGTGAGGTCCACGGCGGCGTCCCTGCGGCTCATCAGCGTCTTGATGTCTGCGGAGCCCGGCTCCGTGGCTGTCTTCAGTCGAGCACGGGTGTTGCGTCCGACGCCCACCCCGGGGATGAACTCGAACGGCTCACCCTTCGGATTGCCGACGACGGCGATGTTCCAGCGACGCAGCGAACCGAAGCCGGTCCGCTTCTTGATGTAGGCGCTGATCAGGTCGGCGTCGTGCTCCGGGGACTTCTCGTGGAAGCTGTACTCCTGGAGGAAGTCAAGCACTGCCTCGTACGGAACGTCCCGGAAGACGAGGCGGCCCTCATCAGGCCGCTCCTCGATACGAGAAGCGTGCGCCTTGGAAGCCGACAGCAGCGTCTGGGCGGCTTTCAGGTTTCCCTGCAGCCAGTCCGCGTCCGTGTGGAACACGTGGGTCTGAAGTCGCTTGCCACCGTAGGAGGAGGCGGCAGTGACGGCGGCCTTCATTTTTGCCGCGGCTGTGACGCGGAGGCTCGGGTGTGTCCGGAGCCTGACTGCGAAGGTCAGGGGCGTCTCGGCCTCGGTGAGGTAGACGTCGATGTCCCGGCGCATCTCTGTCTCGACTGTCGCCAGGTGACGGAACCACTCCGCGAGCTCGTCTGTCATCCAGATGCGCGGGAGGTCGGCGTAGCCGTTACGGAAGCCGAACCAGCGGCCCATCTGCAGCAAGGTGTCGTATGCGGAGACCGCGCGAACGAAGTAGCTGACCGACAGACCTTCCAGGGTGAGGCCTCGGGAGAGCGTGTTGCCACCGACCGCGATGGCCACGACGGGGCCGTTCTCGTAGTCGAGGCGGTCGATGCTCTCCGAGTTGTCCATGATGACCCGGCAGCTTCGGAGCACACCGGGAAGCTCGGCCTTCAGTGCGTCGAAGCCGACTGTCTCCTCGCCGAACTCCTCGGCGGGCACGCGGGCGATCTCCTCCTCCCAGAGTCGGCGCAGGGCAGCGACGAACTTTTCGTCGTCCAATGCCTTCAACGCCTTCTCGCGGAGGTTCTCCAGAGGCAACTTGAAGCTGTTGTGCACGCTCGTGTTGACGCTGGTATGGATCAGCATCGTGTTGTGCGGGTTGCCGGTACCGCGCGCTTGCCGAGCTGCCGTGGTCATCCAGAAGTAGTGGACGGCCTTCTGAAGGGCCTCGGTGATGATCGGTTGGAAGCCATCGACGTCGTCCTTGGAGGTGGGACGAACACACGGAATGTCGTCCGTCGGCACACTGCGGATCATGTCGTGACCGTCGAAGACGTCCTCGGGGTCCTCACCTTCAAGGGCGTAGCGGCCGAAGAGCACCTCGGTACCGAAATGGCCCTTCGGCTTGGGCAGATTGACGATGAAGTCCCGCGGATAGAGATCCTGCGCCGTGGGGTCGATCAGCAGGTTCGCGAACGGGGACGCCGTGTAGCCGACGTAGGCCGACCTCGGCAGGCTGCCCATGATCCGAAGGATCAGAGGATTGATCGACTTGGTGGCCACGGTGGCCTGGTCGGCTTCGTCGTCGATGATCAGCGTGGGGCAGTCGGTCAGGTACTCGGAGGCTTCCTCGAGCCAGGAAGCCAGCTTGCGCAGAACAGTGGCGTTCTTCTTCACCACGCACAGGACGCGGGTCTTGTTCGCCTTGCCGAAGAACGAGGGAGCATTGTTCGGGGGAACGAAGTCGTTGTCCAGACCGGTGAGCTGGGACCACATGGACGGGTTCGGATTCACCAGCTGATCCACCAGGCGAGCCTGTGTCTGGCGTCGAAGACCGTTGTGAATACCCGCGAGGACGATGAAGAGCTTGTACCCGCGGTCGGCGGCCTTGGCCATCACGGACGTGAAGTTGGTCGTCTTTCCTGACTGGACGTAGCCGACGACCAGGCCCCGCGTCGAGAACGCCTTCTCCTTGGGGTGGTTGAGCAGGGACATCACGCGGGTGGAGGAGTCGTCCAGACTTTCCAGGGACTGCTCAGGCCAACCGTCGTGCTCCAACTGCGAGACGATTGCCGGCCAGCACTTGTCCCTCTTCTGCGGGCCTGTGTACCAGGTGTCCCGGTTGTCGCGGATCACCGCAAGGGGCTCTGCGAGCTCCTTGATTTTGATCATCTGTTGCTCGTGACGGGCGCGGATCTGCTGGATGATCTCGGGCGGCGTCTGAAACTGCTCGAGGCGTTTCACCGCTTCCGCAGGCGTGAAGAGGTCCAACATCGCTTTGAACGTGTCGTACACCGTCTCGAAATCGTCGCCCATGGCGCACACCCCTGGTCCTTCTCGTCGGTCTACGGCCGGCTCACGGCGTCGCTGATGCAGCAACGCCGAAGCGTCGACGGTCGTAGACTCCCCACCCCTGTTCAACCATCAACATTAACGGCACGCGGGCACCACAGAACCCGGTAATGCCCGCGTTCACGACGGGAGGTGACCCGCCCCTACGAGTGATGACGCAGTGTCCTCGATCAGTGCCTGCTGTGACGGGTGCCAGCTATGTTGTCAACATGGCGAGCCGCAGCGACGGTGGACGAGATCTGGGTCGCGATCCGGGCCGGAGCTTCGTGCTCCCAGTAGCGCAGCACCGTCCAGCCTTCGGCCTCAAGGTGCTCTGTGGTCTCCCGGTCGCGAGCCATGTTCTTGTCCAGCTTCACGCGCCACCACTCGGCGTTCGACTTCGGTTGTGTCGCGTGCTGGGGACAACCGTGCCAGAAGCAGCCGTCCATGAATATGGCGATCTTGAGCCGAGGGAAGACTATGTCGATGGTCCTGCGGGGCATCCCCGGGACCGGCACGTTGACGCGGTAGCGAAGCCCGGAGGCGTGGAGGATCTTGCGAACCGCCACCTCGGGCACCGTGTCCCGGCGACCCTGCCTACTCATGCGGGCCGAGACGGCTGGGGAGGAGGGGACGACGCTGCTCACCCTCTCATTCTGCCGGCGCGGTGGCAGGCGGTGTGGGCGGTCGCTGCAGCCCTTCGTCAGAGCTTGGGCTCCACCTCGAAGGGCAGCTTCCCTGCCCAGGCCGCCGGCGTGCCCGCCGCCTCCGCTCGGACCTCGCCGCCCACAGGGACCTCCTCCAGCACGGCACGCTCCCCACTCGGTAGGGCGAGCCGGCGGTACCAGGAGCCGGCTCCGATGTCGTTACGGCAGCGTCGACCGGATCCACAGCAGCAGACGTTCGGGATCAGTCACGACCTGCATGTTCACGCCATGGCGTTGGTGCCTGTGGAAGTAGTCGCTACGTCCGTCGCCCAGGTGGTCGTACTTGCTGCAGCTCCATCGGGCAGGGCGTTCTGGAACAGGACGGCGTAGTGACGGCCGGCGTGCTCTCGCAGCACCCATGGCATGGCAGCAGGCTGCCAAACGGACGTGCCGATGCCGACGACGAGTGAGTACCCCGGCTCCGCGGGCGCTCCTTCCGCCGACCCGTGGACCAGGGTGAACGGGCGGCCTCAGCGCTCCGTCGCGAGCCCCGGGTGGTGACGGCGCATCGCGTCCACGACCGCCTCCGCCGGCACCGGCAGGGTACTCATGGGCATGTTGGCGGGGCCGTAGCCGAGCCGTGCGTTCATCGACGCCGTGCTACGGACGAGCCTGGGCGCGCGGGCGAGATAGGCGTCCGGGTCGTGCAGCACCAGCTCGATGAACTGCTGCGAGGTGTTGCGCACCCACTGCTCGCGTACCCGGACGGCGGCTATCTCGTCCCAGGTGAACCGTCCCAGCCGCACGTGCTCCACTCCCGAGTCGTCCAGCACCAGCTCCGGCCGGTCGCGGACTAGGCGCTGGGCGATGATCAAGGCGCAGACCCCGAAGAAGGGCACGGCCAGGGCGCCCGCCACCGTCATCTTCACGCTGCTGTGGACGACCAGAAAGGCGACCCCCACGGCGACGAAGGCCAGAGCGCCGGCCAGCAAGGCCCACACGCGCCCCTTGGGGATCGGGTAGACCGTCGGGGGCAGCGGGGCGCCGTCGTTGATCACGAGGTCAGAGGGTACGACTGCGCCCCTCGTCGGTGGAAGTCCCTGGCGGACGGCCCGTGAGAGGCGAGTGAACGCAGGGTGGGGCGGACCTGCCCGGTGGCAGGGTGGGAGCCATGAGGATCACCAAGTACGGGCACGCGTGCGTGCGGTTGGAGAAGGCCGGCCAGGCGATCGTCATCGACCCGGGGGTGATGACGCCTGAACCGGGCGCGGTGGAGGGGGTGGCAGCCGTCCTCGTCACGCACGAGCACTTCGACCACTTCGACCCGGACCGCCTGCGCGAGCTCGGGGAGGGCGTGGACGTCTACACCTGCGCAGGGGTGGCCCGGCATCTGGGCGCCTTCGGTGAGCGGGTGCGTGTCGTGGGGGACGGCGACGAGTTCTCCGTCGCGGGCTTCGACGTGTCGGTGCGAGGGGAGAAGCACCACCTCAGCCATCCGGATGTGCCGCCGGTCGACAACGTGGGCTTCCTGGTCGACGGAGAGGTCTTCCACCCGGGCGACGCGTTGACGGAGGCCGAGGCGCCGACGCTGCTGCTGCCGGGGCAGGCGCCGTGGCTGACGACGCCCGCCATGATCGGCTACCTGCGGCTGATGGCGCCGCGGCGGACCTATGCCGTTCACGACGGGCTCGTCAACGAGTGGGGCCTCAAGGTGCTGGACGGCGTCCTGGCCATGGAGGCCGAGCGGGCCGGTACCGAGATGCGAAGGCTCCGCGTGGGCGAGAGCGTGGACATCGAGGTCTGAGGACGCGCGACGAGGACACCCGGCTCCGGGCACGCGACGTACCCGGGACGGCAGGGTGCCGCCGCGGAGCGGTCCCTGCTGCGGCGCCGCGGGTCACTTCGTGTGGTCCGTGGGGATTGCGGTGACGTGGTGGCCGCCGTCCGAGACGAGCGTGGCGGGCGGGCGGCGGGCGGCCGAGGGCGGGCGATACACGGTGTCGGTCAGGTCCGTCCTCGGCCACCGTCCAGGACCCGGACGCTGGGCGGCTCCTGGTCGACGTCCGCGCACTGGGCCGAGACCTTGAAGTAGCCGGTGCCCCCTTCACGGCTCACCTGCACCCCACCGAGGATCCGACTGCTCGAGGTCTCGCAGCACCTCGGTGGCCCGTAACGCCTGGGCGGACGTGGCGGCGAGGCCGGTCGACGCGAGGGCGGACACGGTGGCCGTCGCCAGGGACACGGCTGCCCCGCCGACGGCATGTCGTCTGCGCACGGGAGGGGCCTTCCGGAGGGGAGACGGGCCGACCGGAGGGGTCACCTGACCGGTGCGGCCCTGTCGTCACGGAGGCGTACGCCCGGTGGATCCCGGCATCGGCCGCCGAACCCGTGCGTACGCGGGCGCAATGTTCCCCGAACCGCATGATCACATTGCGTGATCTTCTGTTCACGTCCCATGCTGACTATCCGTCACCGCCGAGTACCTGTTCGGCTCAAGGGGCGGTTTCATCAGTTTGCACGATTTCGGATGTGAGCGAATGTCCGCAAGGCAAGTCTGGCCGTACGTGGTGCTGGTGGCGACGATCGTGTGGAGCACGGTGATGGTCCTGCTGGGCCACGAAGCCGTGGCGGCCGCGGTGGTGCCCGTGGCACTGCCCGCCCTCCTGCAGCTCGCGGGAGCGCGGCGCAACACGCAGGGTGACGCGCGGGGCGACACGCAGGGTGACTCCGCCCGGCGCATGCAGGAAGGGGCGGGAGAGTCCGGGGGGCCGGAGCCGGGCGCGGAGCCCGAGCCGAACAAGGAGCGGTCCAGTTGACGAACCTGCCCGTACCGGAGACCGGCGAGCCCGCGCGAGGGCGCAGGCGAGGCCGCAAGCTGAGTGAGATCGATGCCCGGGTCACCGGCACCCACCGGCTCCTGGTGACCATTCTGCGCGACGGCTACCACAGGGACGGCCGCACCGTCCGCCAGCTCGGCGACGAGAGCAACTTCGTCCAGGGCAAGATCTCCGAGCTGCTCACGGGCTACCGCGGCAAGTACCCGCGCTGGGAGATCACCCGGTGCGTCGCCATCGCCATGGGCCTGCCGATCGCGCCGCTGTGCCGCCTGTGGCACGCCGGCGCCCGGGAGGCGCGCAAGACGGACAAGTGGATCAAGGGCAACGACGGCGCGAACGGCGACTGGCGCGCCCCGCTGCCCAAGAGCCTGGAAGCGCTGCACCATGTGCACGGTGGGACGTACCGCGCCTACGCGCGCGTCTTTCTGCAGCCGGACGTCGCCGACCGGGTCGTCGACCAGGCGCTGACCGTGGTGTGGGCGCGCATCCAGGTGGTGTTCGCGGGCGCCAGCGCCGTCGGCAACGTGTGGGCGGTGCTGAGGGAGCGGGTCATGGCCTGGGCCGATCTCTCGACGGCACACGGCGTGGCCGCGTCCCGGACGCTGTCCGTGCGGTGGCGGCGCGACGACCTGTCTCCCGTGCCGGGTCTGGCGGACGTGCCGGGCCTGCCGGGCGTGTTCGGCGTGCTGGGCGTGCCGGACGCCATGGACGCGGAGGATGCTCCGGGCGCCGAGGGCGGGCGGGGTCTGCCGGGCGTGGCGGGGCTGCCCGGTCTCGCCGAGCTGCCCGGGATCCTCAGCCGGCCCGGCGGCCTGCCGGACATCCCCGACCTTCCCGAGGTGCCGGGCCTCGCCGAGCTCCCCGGCCTGCCCAACGGGTCCACCCCGGCCCATGCGGGCCATCACCGCGATGCCGACGTCCCGCCCGGCCTGCCGGGCCTGAACGAACCGGCGGGCGTCCGGGACGAGTTCGTCCGGCTGACGGAGCAGACGGACCTCTTCCGCGCGATATGCGGCCTCGCCCCCCGCCACGCCGACGTGCTGATCCTGCGCTGCGTGTTGCGGCGCAGCGCCCTGAAGACGTCCGCAGTGCTCGGTACCGACCTCGGCATGGTCGGCCTGTGGGGCCAGCAAGCCCTGCAGCAACTGGAACAGGTCCCCCACTTCAGGACCCCCACGGGAGGAATGACGACATGAGCCGAGTCCAGCAGTTGCTCGCCGGAGCGTGGATACCGGACGGGGGCGCCATGCCGCCCGACATCGTGCCGACGGGCGGAGGTCCGGGCGTGCCCCGGGTCCGTGATCCGCTGCGCGACCCGCAGCGGGACGCGGCCGAGCGGCGCGCCGGCGGACAACTCGTCGCGCTCTGCGAGATGTTGCTCGCCCGCTACGCGTACACCGAACTCCGCTCCTTCCTCACCGACCGGCTCCCGGAACCCGTCGGCGCCCGGCTGGTCGGCTGCATCCTGCAGCTGGCCGACGACGAGGACGGCGCCCGCGCCTGGTGGCAGTACGCGGCGGGGGCCGAGGACGAACTGTCGCCGTACTGCCTCCACCTCCAGCACCGCAAGGACGGGGAGGGGGACCTGGCGAAGTGGTGGCTCGACCGCAGCCGGGTCGACCGGTGGAACGGTCTCGGCGGCCGCCCCCGGGACGTCCGCCTCGCCTTCGACCTCAACTTCCCCGAACTGCTCGAAATCCTCGCCGGGCTCAGGCCCCGGAACGGGGAGCGGGACCGGGACCGGGGCGAGGTGATCGAGGCGCTGCTCGAGTACGTCCCGGACGCGATCGCCCCTGGTCATGCGCGGTACCCCGCGTTCGACCTGCCGGTCCCGGAACCCGGGTTCGCCGACCGGGTCCGCGCCCTCCTCAGCGGCGGCCCCGGCCATCGCAAGCGCACGCCGGGCGGCCCGGACGGCGGGCGGGGCGACGGAGGCGGCTCGGGAGGTGTCGGCGGAACCGGTGGTGCCGGGGGCGCCGGTGATGCCGGTGGTGCTGGGGGCGCCGGAAGCGGGGGAGGCCGGCTGCCGGCCCAGCCGCGGGGGGAGGGGCTGGGAGAGGGGTGAGGGGAGCGCGGGGGTGAGAAGGTGACCGAGCCCCACGGACGTCGGACCTGTCCAGTTGAGACAAAGCGGCTGGTTCAGGCCATCGTCGGCCGGTCATCGCCATGTGTGGGTCCCGCCGCTTGTGCCGCTGGCCGCGTCGACGGACAGGGCCTGACGTGGGCCACCGCGTTTCTCACACTCTGCGATTCGTGAACCCCGAGCCACTGGCTTTCGGACGCCCTCGGACGGCTTCGGTCAATCCCGCTGTCGACGCTCCCGAGCGAGGGCGATGATGCCTGCAACGGGTGTTCGAGTTCTCGAGTCGGTGGCCGCGTGCACACGGTGGAGCGGTCGCCCGAATGAATTCGGGGGAATTCATGGCGTTCGAGCAGGAATGGGCAGGATTACGCGCGGCCGCGGCCGAGCGGGCGGGGATGCGGCTGAACGGCATTCCGGCCACCACTGACGGGGGCGGCGGTGGTGGCGGTGGGGACGACCTGGTCGTCAACCGGGACGATCTCGGCGCCATCGGCAATGACGCGTACGACCTGCTGGGCCGGCTGGGGAAGGTGGGCGACCTCGCCCGCACCTCCACGTCGGACGCCGCGACGGCACTGTCCAGCGGGAACTTCGAGAGCGGGCCGGCCCTGCTGAAGGTGCGGGATCTCTGGGACTCCCACCTGAAGACGCTGCTCGATTCCTGTGCGCAGATCTCGAACCACCTCGATTTCAGCAAGGCACAGAGCGCGAAGGACGAGGCGAAGGTCGAGGGGGACCTGACGCGTGTGTCCGTGCTGACGAAGTACATGAAGTAGGGCTCGGGGGAGCGTGCGCCATGTTGAAGTACGAGGACATCGTCGACGCGCCGGTGGGGAAGCTGACGGCGGCCGTCGACGACTGGTCGGAGATGGCCAAGAAGCTGGACGAGCTCGCCACCGACGCCGCTGACGGGATGAAGGCCAAGGCGGACAAGGCGTCCTGGGAAGGCGTCAACGCGGGCGTCACCAAGGCGTTCATCGGCAAGACGGCCAAGGAGTTGAAGGACGCCGCGGCCGAGGCCAAGGGGGTGAAGCTGATCCTGGAGGACGGTTGCGCGGCCATCAAGAAGGCCAAGGCCGATCTGATCCACATCCGGGACCAGGAGGCACCCGCGGCGGGAGTCCACGTGAGCACGAGCGGCAAGGTCTCCGCGCTGAAGCCGATCTCCAAGAATCACGCGGCGCGGCGCGAAGCCGACTACGACGACCTGCTGCGGGAGGAGAGGCAGAACCTGGAGTCGTGGCAGAAGCGGATCGACCTCATCGTCGACAACTGCAACGACACCGACCTCGCCCTGAAGAACGCCCTTCAGGCCAACGTCACCGAACGCAAGGACTTCGGCGCACCGACCTACACGAAGCTGGACCAGGAGGAGGCCGCGCGCGCCGCTGCCCTGGCAGCCAAGGGCCGGGACCTCACCCATGCGGAACTGCAGGCGCTCAACGAACTTCTGAAGGACAACGCCAAGTCGGAAGAGTTCGCCAAGGACTTCTACGAGAAGCTCGGCCCCGAGAAGGCGCTCGCCTTCTTCGGCCAGCTCTCCACGGACACGTATGAGCCGAGCGGCAAGCTCGACGCACAACGGCTCAAGGACGTCCAGGAGCTCCAGAGAAACCTGGGCCTCAACCTGGCCACCGCCTCCCACGACAAGGACTTCACCGAGAAGTGGGGGCCGGAACTGCGCAAGCTCGGTACGGAGCGCATTCCGCTGACGAAGAACGACTACGGCGGGCCGTTCGGCTATCAGCTGCTCGGCGGGATCATGCGGTACGGGAACTACGACGCGAAGTTTCTCAACCCGATCGCTGAGCATGTCGCGCAGTTGCACCAGAAGAACCCCGACCTGTTCGCCGCCAACAGGCAGCACAACGGCCCGTTCAAAAATCCGTTCAACCCCTCCGGCGTGAACGGGGCGGGATACGACCCGACCATCGCCATGCTGGAAGCGCTCGGCAACAGCCCGGAAGCGGCGAAGAAGTTCTTCACCGACCCCCCGACCGCGTACAACGAGGACGGGTCGGTCAACCGCGACGCGCAGGTCGATCTCGGTGAGAACAAGGACGGCGACGCGATCCGGAACTACCTCGACTTCTTCAGCGACGAGGAGTGGGAGTCCTTCGCCGACGTCAACTCCGGCGACGAAAAGGAGCGCAAGGCGTCCGCCGACCACATGCCCGACGCCCTCGGCCACGCCCTGGAGGCAGCGACCCTGGGCTACCCGGCCGGACACCCTGACGACAGTGTGGTACGGGACGCGGACAACGCCGCGGTGATGCGGAAGGTGATGGAGAAGTACAGTGCGGACCCAGCTCTGCTCAAGGAACATCACGAGGCGTTGGCCGACAGCCTGGGGGTCATGGGGGCGGGCTATATCGACGACATCAACTGGGCCTTGCAAAAGAACGATTCGCAAAGCGTGTTCGCGCCGGGGCGGAACCCGGACGGGCATCTCTACTTCGCGCAGTCTGAGGACGGGGAAAAGGACGGGCGGAGTATCGTTCGCGGCTTCCTCAGCACTCTTGGCCAACACCCGGACGCCTACGCGACGGTGTCGGCCGCGGAGCAGGTCTACACCCGCAGCGTGCTGGAAGGGACAGTGAGCCCGGACGGCAGGATCCATGAGGGCGCTGCCAGGGCGGCCGTGCGCGTGGGGGCCGAGGTGCAGGGCATGCTCGACCAGTCCCGGGCCGACCAGGTGGAGGCGACGAACCTGAAGACACACAAGGAGTACCAGGACGCGGTCGAGAAGCGGGCGGGCTGGGTCGCGTTCGGGGCCGGGGCGGGTGTTGCGGCGGGGGTCGCGTTCCTCCCCGCGGCAGCGGCCGCGGGAACGGCCGCGGTGCTCATCCCGCTGGCGACCGATACCGCCAGTGGCGCTGTCGAGCAGGTCATAGGCCAGGTGATCGGTGACGTCTCCGGCAGTTCGGTGGATGAACACGCGGAGAAGATGGAAGACCTCACCCACTTGGAGAAAAAGAAGGTGTACAGCGCCGGTGAGAGCATGGCAGAGGCGCCTTTGGAACAGTTTGCGGCGCGGCAAGGTATAGCCCTTGACAGTGACTTGGGGGAGGAGTTGTACGGGTCGATGCTGACCGGCTATGGGACTGGCAATGACCGGGAGGATCAGCAGGGCAACGCCCCGGAGACCGGCTGACACTGATGGACGGCTGAGGAGACGAAGTGGTGCGAACAGTGATCAGGCGCAGGTCGGTATCCAGTGCTCTCTCTGCCGCAGTCATGACAGGCTTGTTGTTGCTGGGCGGCATCGGTTGTGAAGGGGTGGGGGGCGATGGCGAGGACGTGCCCGATCAGGCAGTGGCGGGGACGGAGCTCTGCGGTGGTGATGCCATGTCTGCCGAGGCGTCCAGGGCGCTGAAGGTGATCACTGGGTCGTCGCGGTTCGAGGCGTCGGGTGAGGAGTACAGCGTCGAGCAGGCGGCCGCGCTCCTTGCCGAGGCGTGGCCGTCCTCCGTCATACGGGAAGACGTCTGCCGCATCTACACGGCCGCTGACGCGCCGGACTTCGAGCTCAGAGTCACCTGGAGTTTGGTCGACGGTCCCCCGACGGGCAGGCCGGCCGCAAAGTACACGCCGCTGAAAATGGGTGAGAGGGCCGGGGCCGCGGCGGACAAGGCATACGTCCAGTTCGAATGCCGAAGCAACAGGTTCGGCACCGCGGAGGCAGAGGCGCACATCTTCCTCAGTGTGGAGCGCGGGGGTATGCCGGTGGAGCCGGAAGGCGACGTCGAGGCGTTGAAGGACGCCTATGCGACCGTGGCCCATTCCGTCTCGCTGGCCATGGCGAAGGAACTGCGGTGCGAGAACAACGGCGGATTGCCTGAGCGGCCGGTGTTGGATCCCGCGTGACGCGCGTGCGGCTCCCGGCGCGGCCCAGCTACTCCTGAAGGGCTTGACGGGGGACCGGGACTCCTACGGGTGGCTTCGTACCTCGGTCTCGAGAGCATCTGTTATCCGGGGCAGGGGCGCGTGCCTCCATCAGGTGCGAGTGCGAGGCACGCGCCCCTCTGCCTGACGTAGGCAGGCGCGCGCCATGCACCGCTGTCACGGCTGGACCGGTCCGCGCCAATCCGCTCGCCTGGTTTTCACCCGGCCGCGTACCGTCTGCGCATGACGAGGACGACGCCGGCCAGGCCTGTGTCCGTGGAGGCCGTGTTCCCCGAGCTGGCCGCCTACCGCGGTCGGACGACACGGCTGCATCCGAGGCCGGGGCGGCCCGGCATGCGCGAGAGCCATGTCGGTGGACCGATGCTGTGGCCGGATGCCGAACCGTGGCCGGTCTGCCACGATCCTCACCAGCCCGAGACCGAGGGGTACGCCCCGGGCGAGATCCGCGCCGCGCGGGCCGCGGGAGCGTGGCCGCAGAGTCGGCCGTGGCGTGGTGCCGGAGCGCCGGGGGCGGACGGGCCGGTGCCCTTCGTGGGACTGGCCCAGTTGTTCCGCCGGGACATCCCGGGCCTGGGGTCCGGTCCCGGCGGCGCCGACCTGGTGCAGCTCTTCCGGTGTCCGTTCACCCACGGCCCCTACCTGGAGCGGCGCTACCGGCTCCGGTGGCGGCGGGCCGCGGAGGCCGAGAGCGCGGAGCGCTTCTTCGCCGCGCCGCCCGAGGTGCCTCAGCTGCGGTGGCATGACGAGCTCCCCGAGCCGTGTGTCCTGCACCCCGAGGAGGTGGACACCTACCCCTGGGCGGAGGACGACACCCTGCCCGCCCCGCTGATCGCACGCATCGACGCGTGGGACGACGCCCAGGCGGAGGCACTCGGCTCCGAGGCCCTCAGCTACCAGGACGACCTGTCGATCCCGCCCGGTTGGCGGGTCGGTGGCTACCCCAGTTGGGCGTCGACGGGCCCGATGACCATCGACTGTGCGTCCTGCGCGGCCCCGATGCGGCTGCTGCTGACCGCCGACAGCGGCGAGATGGACGCCGGCTCGCACAGCTGGGTGCCGCTGGAGGACCGTGACCCGGACCTGCACGGCATCGCCTCGATCCGGGGCGGTCGGTCCGTGGCCCAACCCACCCGGCTCCGCTTCGGCCGGGACCGTGACCTGCACGTCTTCACCTGCCCGTCCGGCCCCGGACACACGCCGCGATGGGTGCTCACCTAACTAGGCAGCCGTTGTGGGCTCACTGAAGGATGTGCGCATGCCGACCTACGTCTACCGCGTCACGAAGTACGACCCCGCCGACCGTGACGAGCACGGGAGCTACGAGGGCCCGGAGGACACGGACCGCGACCACGGCGAGGTGGAGGCGGCGTACCTCCGGGCGGTCGCCGCGTTCGCCGAGGACACCGGCGTCGGGCGGCTCGTCGTGCGCGAGCCGCAGGTCGCGTCCTACGTGCACTTCGGCCTCGAACCGGTGGTGGAGGGCTACGGACTGGACGGACTCTTCCCGTCCGGGCTGGAGGACTTCCACGACGGCGTCGAGGTGTCGCTCGACACCGGTCTGGAACTGGTGCGGGCCATGCTCCGGGACAACGGCGCCTGGTGCAGGCTGGAGGTCGACGACGTTTTCGCCGTGCACGTGGGCTGGGACCAGTACCTCTACGTCAGCAGCAACGTGCCGTGCGCGAAGGCCGTGGCGCGGACGCGCGAGCTCGGTCTCTTCCCCGAGCCGCTGAACTCCTCGCCCTACGCCTTCGAGGACGACGAAGAGGGCGTCCAGCGGCCCGGGGACGACGAGTTCTGGGCCTGCGTTCACCGTGCCGTGCGCGCCGGTGAGGCCGGGGTGCTGGAGGAGACGTACGCCGACAACGCAACCCGATGGCACCGGCTCACTCCGGACAGCCTCGCCACGGTCCGCGCCGGGCTGGCATCGCGCGCCCGCGTGGAGGTGTGGCCGCCGCTGTCGACCGACGTCACGTCGGTGCTGAAAGGGCTGTCGGCCGACGATTACGCCGAAGGGGTCTGGCAGGACGACGCCGGTCGCCTCCGCAGCGCGTTCGTCGACGAGGAGTCCTTCCCGCAGCTCGTCGCAGAGATGTCCCGGGCGCGGGCGGCCGCGGTGGTGTCCATCGTTGTCGACGAGCGGATGCCGCTGATGACCGCCGTCATGCCCGACGACGACGGCGTCCTGCGGGCCCGCTGGCGGACGACGTCCACGCCGGACGACCGGCTGTGGGCCCTCCGTCGCGGGACCCGGGACGACTCAGCCGGCTGACGGCGCCCGGGAGGTCTCGGTCCGCGTGAACGCGTGGCTCCGCTCCACCTTCGCGACGTGCAGCGTGTAGTTCTCGTACCACTGGGCGCGCCCACGCTCCTGCGCCGAGCGGTGCTCGGCGTGGGAGCGCCACTGGGTGAGGGCGTCGGCGTCGCGGAAGTACCCGACGGTGATGCTCAGCCCGCCGGGGGTCTTCGCGTGGTCCATGCCGAGGAAGCCGGGGACCTCCTTCACCAGCTCCTCCATACGTGCGCTGGTCTCGCCGTAGCCGTCCTCGTCGGTGGTGCGGACCGAGGTGAAGACGGCTGCGTAGTAGGGGGGTTCGAAGGCTTCGACGGGGGTGACGGCGGCGTCCTGGTGATCGCTCATGCGGTCACGCTAGGACCGGCTCGCCCCCGTTCTCCAGCGTCTTTTCCCAACGGGAGGGGGAAGGGATCCGAGTCTTTACCGAGGGACGCCTGCGACACCCGCCGTGGGACCGAGCCGAGGTCGTGCTCGGCCTCTGCCGTCGGGGGGACGGCCCTCACGAGGGCGTCGAGTCCGGCGGCACGGGGCGAAGGACGGGGTCGATCTCGGCCAGCGTCGCGTGCAGCAGACGGACTCCCCGGGCGACGCGGGGGTCGGCATCGCCCTTCAGCTCCCCGCAGATCCGGAGCGCCTCGTCCAGGTCCCGCTCGAAGATGCTGAAGACGTGGAAGACAGCGGCGTGGAGGTGATCGACGTGGTCGTCGTCGACGACCGCCATCGCGGACGCGACGATCACCAGACCGGCCCTGTCGATGCGCCGGAGCAGGGCCTCCGCGGTGCGCTGGGTGGCGAAGGTGTCGCCGTGGAGCAGCAGGTCCAGCAGCGGCTCGACGGCCTCCGGCATCTCGGCGAACCCTGCCAGGCCGTGCCCGGCGTCCGCCCGGTCGCGCCAGTCGCCGCTCCGCCCGAGTTCGCCGAGCGTCACGACGACCGCACGCCGCAGATCACTGTTCATCGAGCGTCTCAGATCAGCTTAGGGATCCTGTGTCGGAGGTTGTTTCCGGGATCGTTTCCCATCGTGGTGGGCTGGCGTGGGCGTGGAGGTGGAATCCCGCGCCCAGTGCTGCTCCTCGTGGCCGGTGTCGGCGGATGGGGGGTGTGCTGATCGTGTTCACGTCCTGGTGCCTGCGGTGTGCTGCGCGGGGCAGCACCTGCTGGTCCGTTGGAGCGTGTCCCTCCGGACGCTGACCGGCACCACCGGTGGGGGAGGGTGCCGGGGAGGGTGCCCCGCGTCGCCTGGGCGCGGGGCGTGAAGTGGTGTGGTGCCGGGTGGGTCCGGTCTTGGACCGGTCCCTGCGGCAGGCATCAGAAGCGGCCGTCGTCCCGGTGGTGGGGGTGACGACGGCGCGTTGTTCGTGACGGTCGACAACGGTGCGGATGACGGTGTGGCCGGTGGTGCGGTCGGTGACGGTCTTCGACTGGTGGGCCAGGCCCCGGGCGGCGATGCGCCGCCACGCGCCGTGGTCCCGGTCCCCCTGCCAGCCGCAGGAACCGTTGGGGCACAGGGCCCATTTCCAGCCCGCAGTGGTGGGCTTGTCGGGGGCCTTGCGGTGCCGGAGCGGGGTCAGACACTGAGGGCAGAGACGGGAAGTGTCACGGGCGGGAACGGTGACGACGGCGATCCCGGCCTCGGCGGCGAGGTGACGCATGCGTTCGGCGATCCGGCCGCGGACCTGCTGCGACAGCCGCGTGTTCACGGTGCGCCCCATGCCCTTGGCCTCCATCGACCGCAGATCCTCGAGATAGATCACGCCGGCGCGGGCGGCGATCGCCTGGTCGACCGCCCACCGGGCCGCCGACCACGCCAACGCCTCGTTCATGTTGCTGCGCCGGGCGGCGACACGACGGGACTCCTCGGCCAGCACCCCCCGCTTCACGTTCACGCGGTCGGCCGGGCGATTGGCGGTGCGGCCGTCGAGGACGCGCTGGAGGTGGCTGGTCTTCGCGTGGAGGTGTTCGCCGTGGCGGCGCAGCCGGTGCTGTTTCGCCATCACCCCGGCCGCCCGGAACTGGCCGCCGGATCCGAGGGCGGTCATCGTGCCGTCCTCGTGGAGGCGGACGGCTCCGGCGGACAGCAGGGTGTTCAGGCCCCAGTCGACCCCGAGGGCCACCGTGTGACCGGTCCGGGCGCGCCGGGGAACGGCATGGGTGTAGGCGACATCCGCCCGCACCCTTCTGCCGTTGCTGCCGTTGCTGCCGTTGCTGCCGTTGCTGCCGTTGCTGCCGTTGCTGCCGTTGCTGCCGTTGCTGCCGTTGCTGCCGTTGCTGCCGTCGGTGCCGTCGGTGCCGGTGGGGCGCAGGGTGGGCAGGTGCAGGACCGCGTTCGCCGGCACCGTCGGCGGCAGGCTGATGGGGCACGTCACCCAGGCCCAGTCCCCGTGACTGCGCGGGTCGGGGCGGGTGGGCAGTTGCACGCGCAGCACCGCCCGGGTGGGGGCGTGGGCGAGGCGCTCGAGGGTGGCCTGCTGCCGGTCCACCGCCGCCAGCGTCAGCATCCGCGCCACCTTCGGAACACCCTCCACCTCGAACAGGTCGTTCGGCAGCCGGCCGTGGGCTGTGAGGAAGGCGGCGATCTGGCGGGTGCGGGCGCGGATCACGCTCGCGGGAAGGTGCTCCCCGCCCTCCACGGTCGCCCGGACCGCGTCCCATTCCTGCGGGGTGCGCTGGTGCGGGTTGACGGGCCAGGTCTTCAGCACCGCGTCGGTCAGGTCAACACGCCAGGCCACGGAGCGCAGGAGGCGGCCTGCCTGTTCCTGCGCCATCCGCACGATCCGGTCGTTGACCCGCACCCCCTCCGGCACCGACACCGTCCAGCCCAGCCTGCGCAGCGCCATCCACGCCTTCGACGGCAATGCCTCCCCGGCCATGTCGGCCCCCGAGGCCAGCAGGCGGACGTCCGCGGCGTTGAAATGCTCGGCCAGCAGCATCCGCTGCATTCCCGCGACCAGGTCCGCGCACCAGCCCACCCGCTCCGCCAGCACCCGCGACGAGAGGACCTCCCCGGTGCGCTCGTCGACCCCGCCCCGCAGCACGGCGGGTGCGCACGCCGTGCGCGCCGACTCGCCCTCGGCCAGCGGCAGTTTCCGGCTCACCCGGCAGCCGCCCGGCCCCGCCCGGAGGCAGCGAGCGATACCAGAGACAGGGCCTTCACCCCACGAAGCGACACACCGTCACCTTACGATCACTACACGTCACTAATCAAATCCGGGACCCTGTCCGCCTCTCCTACGACCCGTCTCGCATTGTCGCTGAGGCGGACCGAGGCGGGCCGAGGGGAGGGAGGGGACGGAGCGAGGGAGGTGTTCAGTCGTGCGCCGCCGTGCCGAACCCCTCGGGGGCCCGGTCGAGGAACACGGTGACGGTGCTGATCCGGCCGTCCTCCTCGAAGCGGATCACGTCCGTGCCCGTGGCGAAGGACGTACCGGCGTCGCCCGCGCCCCCGGTGAGGAGCTCCCACTCGAGGCGGGCGCTGTCGTGATGGAGCTGGGGCTGCTCGCGCATCCGCAGCGCGATGTCGCCCATGTGGGAGAGGAACTGCTCCCGGAAGTCCAGCAGCGCCTGCGCCCCCTGGAGGACGCCGATGTGCGCGCGGTACTCGACGCCGGAGGTGAACACCTGCTGTGCGAGCCGGTCCGCCTCGCCCGAGGTGGCGGCGTTCCAGAAGCGCAGGTAGGGGTCCAGCCGGGCGGCGCCCTCCGGGGTGGCGTCGACGCGGGGCGTGGGGGAGGCGGCGGGGGTGGACTGCGCGGTCGTCGTGTCGGTCATGGCGGATCGTTCCTTCCGGTGGGTCGGTCGACGGGGCGAGCCGGTTGGCCGGCGCGTCCGCGTCGTTCGGTCGTGTGGGCCGAGCCGTGCGCTTCCGCCGAGTTCTTCACGTCGGCCGAGTCCTTCACGTCGGCGGAGTGGTTCACGTCGGCCCGGTTCCTGCTTTCGACTCTGCGACCCGCCGCGCGGCATGTCGATGACCTCCGAGGTCATTGCCACACCCCCCGTCGCGCCGCAGGCTGGGCCCATGACGACGACGATCCACAGTGAGCCGGTCGGCGTGCTGCTGCGACGGTGGCGTGAGCGTCGCCGGCGTTCGCAGATGGACGTGTCGCTGGCCGCCGAGCTGTCCACCCGGCACCTCAGCTGCCTCGAGACCGGCCGGGCGAACCCGAGCCGGGAGATGATCCGGCGGCTGTGCGACGAGCTGGACGTCCCGCTGCGGGAACGCAACGCGTTCTACCTGGCCGCCGGGTTCGCCCCCGTGCACCCCGAGCGCCCACTCGCCGACCTGGGCGCGGCGCGTACCGCCGTGGAAGCGGTGCTGGCCGGGCACGCGCCGAACCCGGCCCTCGCCGTCAACGCCCGCTGGGAGCTGCTGGCCGCGAACCCGGCGGCCCGCTCGTTCCTCGGCGACATCACGGGAGAGCCGGCCCGGGCCCCGTTCAACGTGCTGAGGGCCACGCTGCACCCCGACGGCCTGGCGCGCCGGATCCGGAACCTGGACCAGTGGCGGGGACACGTGCTGCGCAGGGTGCGCCGCCAGCTGCAGCGGACGGCGGATCCCGCGCTGGCGGAGCTGCTCGCGGAGCTCGAGGGCTACCCGGCGCCCGCGGGGGCGGAGTCCGGGCCCGCCCACGCGGAGGCGGGGCCGGAGTGCGACCTGGTCACGCCGCTGCGGCTGGCGTCCGCGCACGGTGACCTCTCGCTGCTGTACACGGTCACCGTCTTCGGCTCGCCGCGGGACGTGACGCTGGACGAGATCGCCGTCGAGACGTTCTTCCCGGCCGACGAGGAGACGGCGGCCCTGCTGCGGGCGGCGGGCGCGGCCGGGGTGGCGAACTGACCTGCGCGGCAGCGGCAGAGGCAGCGCAGGACGGTTGGGCGACCGCGCTGTCGGCGCCGGCCGACAGGATGGCCCGCATGACTGACGGATTGACGTGGCTCGCCGAACCCGGATGCGTCGCCTACGCGGGCCACTACGTGGTGCTGGCCCGTGGGCTCTCCCTGGACGAGCTGACCGCACGCCTCTCGACGGCCCTCCTGTATCGCTCGGAGCACGTCGTCGTGCCGGTGGGGAAGCACACCGGGGCCTCGTTGCTGGATCTCATCGAGGAGAGGTACGGCGACCACTACGACGGCATCGGCCTGCGTCTCGGCCGCACCGGCGAGTGGTCGTACGCCGTCGCGTACGGCGGGTGGCCGAGCGAGTTCGGTCCGCTGACCTCCGTGTCGGAGGACGGCACGGACGTCTGCGTCCTGGAGTACGAGGAGATGAACGGCAAGCCCGTGCCGCCGCACTTCGCGTACCTGCGCGACGGGCGGGCGGTGAGTGTGTTCAACATGCACCTGGACGCGTCGTGGGGGTACGACGGGATCGACGGCGATCCAGGGACGGCCGCCCGCCTGGAGCGACGGCTGGCTGCCGCCGGCCTCCCGGACCAGGAGCGGGAAGGCCGGGAGGTGTACCGGGTCGCGCTGGGTGTCGTGGGGGAGTTCTTCGGGCTCTCGCTGCCCGAGGAGAGGATCGTGAGCGGCGCGTTGCCGGCCGTCCTGCTGGAGCCGGCGGCGTGAAGGGCTCCGTGCACCGTGTCGGTGGCGGCTGTTAGCTTCCCTCCCCATGACGGAGCGGACGAAGCACCAGGACGAGACGAGGGCGGCCTACGACGGGGTCGTCGAGTTGTACGCGTCGCTGTTCGCCGACCGGCTGGAGACGCAGCCGTTCGCGCGGAACATGATCGCGACCTTCGCCGAGCTGGTGCGCGGCACCGGAAACCTCCGCACGGCCGACGTGGGCTGCGGCCCCGGACACCTGACGGCCATGCTGCACGAGCTGGGGCTGGACGCCTTCGGGATCGACCTCTCCCCCGGGATGGTCGCGCACGCCCGGCGGGCGCACCCCGAACTTCGGTTCGAGGAGGCGCGGATGGAGGCCCTGCCGGTCGAGGACGGCGCCCTCGGGGGTGTGCTGGCCCACTACTCGATGATCCACACGCCGCCCGAGGAACTGCCCGCGGTGCTCGCCGAACAGGTGCGGGTCCTGGCACCCGGGGGCCTGCTGCTCGTCTCCTTCTTCGGACTCGGGACCGGGACGGGCACCGGGTCCTGGTCCCCGCTCGCGGCCGGGGGCGACGGGCCGGAGCCGGTCCGCTTCGACCACAAGGTGACGCCCGCGTGGAGCTGGCCGGTGGACCGGTTCGCCGGGCTGCTGACCGGGGCCGGGCTGGTCGACCAGGCCCGGCTGGTCAACGACCCGGGCAGCGAGCGCGGTTACCTCGACGTCCATCTGCTGGGCCGCCGCCCGTAGCCCGGACCTGGCCGCGTGGGGCCTCTTCGTGAGGTCAGCGCCAGTCGCCGTTGACCCACGCGACCAGCCGGGCCCGCTTCCTGTGCGGGCAGATGTCGTGGTCGGCACCGGATGCGGCCTCCCCGACCCGCGGTCCGTACGCCCAGTCGCTGGGGCCGTACGCGCCGTCGACAGAACCGTCCAGACCGTCGAGCAGGTCGAGGAGCCCGAAGTCCAGGTCGACGTTCCCGAAGTACCGTCCGGGTGCGGCTGGTTCCATCGACGCGGGACGGCTGCCGGCCCCGGCCGCGGGCGGGTCCTCGAAGCAGGCGTCGGACAGCACCGGCTTGCCCAGCCACCACCCGGCCAGGAACACGGCGTACAGGGCGGTGGCGGCACGCAGGCCCCGCGCGGTGTTCCAGGCGGGCTGCAGCGGAGTGTCCCACGACACGGGTCGATCTCCCTTCACCACGTGCCCCCCGTCACCCACTTCTCGAGGCGGGGGAGTTCGGTCATGTCATTGGTGCAGGGGAGGACGTAGGTAGAGATGCTGATCGCCACCACCGACGAGTCGGTGGCCGAGGACGGGTCGTGCGCCGAAGGGGGAGCCATCTCCGCCGGGGGGAGGGTGGGGGACGGCTCGGGCTGCGCGTACTCCTCGGCCAGCCGATCGCGGGCGGCCTCGTCGACCTGGCACTCGGGGGAGACGGGCTGCCCCAGGTACCAGCCCGCGACGAACACTCCGTACACGGCGGCGGCGACTCCGAGGCGGCGGGGCGTGATCCGGCGGGAGGTGCTCATCGGCAGCTGCCTCGCAGATCATGGCCGAGGGAGAGGCGGAGCCCAACTCGGTTCCGTGGAAGCTGTGTTGTGATCATGGTGACGGAGACCCTATCCGGGGCGTCGGGTTGCTGGTTCGCGCGGGCGGTAAGGCGCGGGGGCGGGCGCCTGCGCTCCGGGGCGGTCGGACGGTCAGGCACTGACCGTCCGTGTCTCGGCGCCGGGGGGCAGCCCCTTGTCCCACCAGTGCCCGTAGCGGCGGTACACCTCCGGCTCGCGGGTGGAGAGGAGGCTCAGCAGCGCCTCGGCCTCCTCCGACAGGCCCTCCCACGCGGCCGTGTCGAGCGCGCGGAACGCCGTGAGCTCCAGCGCGCCCTCGCGGGCCCGCCACACGCCGGCGACCTGCCCGTCGACGAGCAGGCAGGGCAGCACGTCGCCGTTGCGCCGTACGACCAGCGGCCGGTACTCCACGGGCATCAGCCGGCCGGGACCGGCGTGCGCCAGCAGGGTGCTGTCCCACATCGGCAGCAGCCGCGGCGGGGCCGGGGTGTCCTCGGCGGGCACGGTGGCGTCCGGCAGGTCGAAGAGCGGGTCGCGACCGGGACCCGCCACGCGCACCACCCGGCCCTCCGCGTCGAGTTCGTGCAGGGCCTGCCTGATCACCGGGCTGGTGAGCAGCGTGAACCGGGCGAAGTCCTGGGCGGTGGCGGGTCCGAACGCGCCCAGGTAGGAGAGCAGCAGCCGTCGCACGCCCTCGCCCGGATCCACGCCCGGATCCACGCCCGTGTCCGTGCCTTTGCCCGTGCGTGAGGCGGTGGGGGCGGCGGCGCGGTAGGCGTTGCGCCGGGTGAACGACCAAGGGCCGCCGGTAGGTGCGTGGTGCACGGTGCCGTACGTGCGCAGCGCCCACCACACCCGGTCCGCGTGCTCGCCGAACCGGCCGGCCAGCTCGTCCCGCACCTCGACGCCGGTG
Organism: Streptomyces sp. NPDC056600; assembly: GCF_042792855.1. Taxonomy (NCBI): domain Bacteria; kingdom Bacillati; phylum Actinomycetota; class Actinomycetes; order Kitasatosporales; family Streptomycetaceae; genus Streptomyces; species Streptomyces sp. NPDC056600. Next base: position 49,470 of record NZ_JBHTVQ010000003.1, on the reverse strand, counting down.
CGCGGCTGCGCCAGGAACGCGGCGAGCTCCGGGAACAAGGCGTCCACCTCGTCGGGGGACAGCCCGGTGGCGCCGAAGCGGCGGTCGTAGAGCCGCGATGCGCGCAGGGTGCTCAGCATGGCGGCGTGGTGGTACGCGTAGTCCTCGGCGTGGACGGCGTGCAGGGTGATCCGCATGAGCGACGCCTTCACGACCCGGCCCTCGGCGAACGCCGCGTCGAGGTCCTCGGGTGCGAAGTCCCGCACCCGGTTCCACAGGGCAAGGTAGGGGGAGGCCGGCTCCTGCGCCTGCAGCGCGCACACCCGGCGGACCGCCTCCGCCACGTCGAGACGCCGGCGTTCCAGCAGGAACTGACGCTCCAGGGTGGCCAGGGCCAGCTGCCGCGGAGTGAGGACCATGCGCGGATTATGCCGTGACGGCGGGGCCGGGCCGCTCTCTTCCCTGAGTCATGGTCAGGTCAGGACGGCCGAAGGTAGCGTCGGCACGTCGATGCCCGTGAGGGTCCTTCCCCGTCGTCCGGGGACTTCCCGCCCGTACCCAGGAGTTCACGATGAAGAGCGAGCTTCAGCTGATCCAGGACGACGACGGCCTGGCCGTCATCGGCGATCCGACGGCTGTCGAGCGCTTCCTCGTCTCCGAGAGCCTGCCGTCCAGGGACCTGGGACTGCAGCGGCTGGGGCCGGCCCTGCTCGCCGCCTCCGAGGCCGCGCAGATGGCCTCCGAGCTCGCCGCCAACTCGGGCCGCTGGGTGAAGCTGACCAAGCAGTCGGCGGAGGCGATCCAGAAGTACGGGCTGCGGACCAGTTCGAAGTCGGGGCTCGCGACGGGGGTCCTGAAGGGGGACAAGGGCCAGATCAGGGGGTTCGTCGAGTTCGTGCGGGGCCCCGGCACGCTGCTGGGCAACCCGGCCCTGCTGTCCGGCGCCGCGGGGATCATGGCGCAGGTCGCGCGGCAGCAGGCCATGGACGAGATCACCGACTACCTCGCGGCCATCGACGAGAAGGTCGACGACGTGCTGCGGGCCCAGAAGGACGCCGCGCTGGCGGGCATGATCGGCGCGGACTTCGTCATCGAGGAGGCCATGACCGTCCGCGAGGCCGTGGGCCGGGTCTCCGAGGTCACCTGGTCGAAGGTGCAGGCGACGTCGACGACCGTGGCGACGACGCAGGCGTACGCGTTGCGGCAGCTGGACGGGCTGGCGCAGAAGGTGGAGCACAAGGCGAAGATCGGCGAGCTCGCGAAGGCGACCAGGGAGATCGAGCCCAAGGTGCGGGAGTGGCTGGCCGTCCTGGCCCGCAGCTGCCAGCTCCACGACGCGACCTCGGTGCTGGAGCTCGACCGCGTGCTCGACGCGTCTCCCGAGGAGCTCGACCGGCACCGGCTCGGGCTGCGGGCCGCCCGGCAGAAGCGGCTGGACCACATCGCCCGCTGCACCGAGCATCTGCTGGGCCGCATGAACGCGGCCGCCGGCACGGCCAACGCCAAGGTCCTGCTGCACCCGACCACGTCATGGGCCGTCGTGCACTCCAGCAACCAGGTCGCGACCTCCGTCGTGGACTTCCAGGGCCGGCTCGGGATCGAGGGCGGTCAGGAATCGCTTCAGGCGCGACGGTGGGTGGAGGCGGTCGCGGAGGTGCGCGACAAGGCCCTGGCCGTGGGCGGGGAGGGCTTCGACGTCGCCCTGCGCGTCGGCAGCGAGACGTTCGGCAAGGCCCGGACGGTCACGGGCAAGCTCTCCAGCGGCCTCGCCGAGCGTGCACAACGACTGCGGGGTGAGGACGAGTCGCGCGACGGGGAGCCGCGCGGTGAGGCGGCGCGCGATGGGGAGGCGAGGGACGGGGCGTCGCGGGACGGGGCGGCGCGGGAGCTCGCGGAGCGGGCCGAGGAGGCGCAGGACCTGGAGGCGCGGGACCGCGAGGCGCTGGGCGACGGGGTTCGCGACGAGAAGTCCGGCGGGGAGGCCGGGTTGTCCGGCCGGGTGCGTGAGGCGGCCCGGCTCCGACAGGAACACGCCGACGCCGACTTCCCCGCCGTCCTGCGAGGGGCCGAACGGGAAGGCATCGACATGGTGATGCTCGACGCGGAGACCGCGATGTGCGTCGAGGCCTGGATCGGCGACGAAGGTGCCCTCACCCTCAAGCTCGGCCGCATCCTGCGGGCCTGCGTCGAGGACCTGGACGTCGTGATCCCGCAGATCAGCGATCCGTCGAGCCGCGCGTACTTCGAGCGCCTGCACGCGCTGGCCCTGCTCGCGTCCGGTGACGCCGAGGGCGCCGGTGACGCCGAGGGCGCCGGTGACGCCGAGGACACCGAGGGCGTCGAGGGTGCCGAGTAGGCCCGCCGTGGCCCGGCCCGTCTCGTGCGGCTGGGTAGGCTGCCGGCGCGTCGGTGGGAGAGTTGTCCCGCCGGTACCACGGTGCGGGACGTTCAGGGGCCGTGGCGGATGACGGCATGTGGATGTGGAAAGGGAGTGGTGGGAGCGTGTGGCCACGGAGCAACGGCATGCGGGCCTTGGAACTCGGCACGGTCGGGGAGATGCGGGAGCGGCTCAACGCCCTGGTCCTGGCCGGCAGGAAGGTCGCCACCACCGGGCTGCTGGCCGAGTACGTGGAGGAGACGGAGGGTCTGGAGTTCGTGGGTGAGCGTCTGTCGCTCCTCGGGAACGACGGTGACCACGTCGCCACGATCGAGATCACCGGTGTGGAGCAGGCTCCCTTCGGCGCCGTCACGTGGGAGCACGCCGCCGCGGAGGGTGAGGGCGACCGGTCGCTGGACGAATGGCGGGCCGGGCACCGGCGCTTCTGGGAAGACATCGGCACGCCGGTGCAGGACGACACACCGCTGGTGTGCCTGCGGTTCCGGGTCGTCACGCCGGCTTAGCGCGTCGTGGGTCCCACACTCCACGATCACGAGTGCGTGAGCCGGGCGGTCTGCGGCGCCCGGCACGGCGTGTGTGAGCGTCACCCCGCGGGTGCCGCCGACCTCACGAGAAGTCGTACACCGACCACCCGGTGAGCACCCGGTACCCGAGGCGCTGGTACAGCGCGTTGCTGGTGGGGTTTCCGGCGTCCGCGAACAGGACGACGTCCCTCGCGCCGGCGGCCAGGGCGGTGCGGGTGACCGCCGCGGTCACCGCGGCCGCGTAACCGTGTCCGCGCAGGTGGGCGGGGGTGTACACGATGTCGATCTGGATCTGGCCGCCGATCAGCGGGTTCATGCCGGCGACGGAGACGGGGACACCCTCGGGGGTCTCCCAGAGGGTGTAGCGCTTGTCGGCGTAACGGGTGGACGGCCAGGTGGCGGCGTCGACGGACACGTCCTCGCCGACGGCCCCGGCGAAATCGGCGCACCAGCGCACGGCTTCGTCGAGGTCGGCGCCGCTGTCGCCCAGCAGGCGGGCCCGCCCGGCGGGGTGCGGCCGAGGCGGGGTGAGGGCGTGCAGGCCGTACAGGTTGAGCCGGGTGGCGCGGAGCTTCGGCGTCGCGCCGGTGTGCCGCTGCCACGCCTCGGCGAAGGCGGTGGCCGTGTCGTGGTCGGCGCTCACGCGGGGGAGCACGTGGCCGGGAGCGGCCAGGCGGACGGCGAGGGAGTCGGCCTGCTCGGGGGTGAGGGGGGAGAGGCCGAGGCCGCTCAGCCGGTAGAAGGTGCCGCACACCTCGCCCGCCCGGACCAGGGTTCCGAAGGAGGGGGCGTCCGTGCCGAAAGCCTCGGCCACGGCTCCGGCTCCGCGGGTGCGGATCCGTTCGGCCCAGGTCAGCTGCATGACGTGACGGCCGGGTCGGGAGCGGAGGAAGCCGCCGGCCTTGGCGAGGAAGGCGTCGACGTCGTCGGTGAGGTGCCAGTCGTCCGGGTGCATGCCTCATGATCCCCCGCGGCCGTGGCGGGCGGAACAAGGCGGTGGACCCGGTGACCGGGCCGGGCGAGGATGCTGCGATGAAGCCGCTGAACATCGTCGCGGGCGACGCGACCAGCCCCCAGGCCAAGGGGCCGAAGATCATTGCGCACGTCTGCAACGACCTGGGCGGATGGGGCAAGGGCTTCGTCCTGGCGGTCTCCCGCCGTTGGCCGGAGCCGGAGCGGGCCTACCGCCGCTGGCACCGGGAGCGGGCCGGCAACGACTTCGCCCTCGGTGCGGTGCAGTTGGTGCCCGTCCAGCCTGACGTCCAGGTCGCCAACATGGTCGGGTAGCGGGGCATCAGGACCGGCAGCGGGGGCCCGCCCATCCGCTACGACGCCCTCGAGCGCTGCCTGAACGCGCTGGCCGGGCACGCCCTCGCCCACCAGGCGTCCGTGCACATGCCCCGCATCGGCTGCGGCCTCGCGGGCGGCCGGTGGGAGCGCGTCGAGCCCCTCGTCGTCACCGCCCTGTGCGCCAGGGACATCGACGTCACCGTCTACGACCACGGCTGATCGCGCACGGCGGCGTCAGCGGCACCGCGTGCCACGGTGTCAGCCGCACCGCGGAGTCGGTGTCGGTGTCGGACCGTACTCCGGTGTCGGCCGGAATCGGCCGGCCGGAAGCGGTCGGCCGGAATCGGCCGGTCGGGAGCGGCCCGTCGGACCGGCAGTCGTTTGTCGGAGCGCGCTGTTACGTTCCTGGAGCGCCGTCGGAAGAGATCATCCGCGGCCCCGGTCACCGTATTGTCCTGTACCTGACATTAACCGAGGCATGACCTTGGAGGAGACATGATGAGAAACAACCCGTTGGGCCGTGTCACGGCCCGCGCGGCTGCCACCTGCACCGCCGCCATACTCCTGACGGTGAGCGCGCCCTCGCTGACCGGGACGGCGCAGGCTTGGCCGGCGGCGTCAGGAACGCTCAGCTTCAGCGGCGAGGCCGGCGAGCCGGTCAGCGGCGGGCAGGCGTACGCCCTCAGTGCTGACACGGTCGACATGTTCGACGTACAGGGCTACACCGGAGGCGATGGCGTGTCCATCACGGTCAACACGCCCGAGGGCGAACGCTGGACCCTGACCATGGCCGCACCCGACGGCCGGAGGCTCGCCGACGGTGACACCTTCGCCAACGCCTTGCGCTGGCCCTACGCCGAACCGACCGATCCACAGCTGGAGTTCTCGGAGACCGACCGCTGGTGCGGCACCAGCACCGGTTCGTTCACCGTCGACCACATCTCGTTCGGCCCCTACGGCTACGTGCGCGAGCTCGACGCGTCGTTCGAGCAGTACTGCGGCGACTCCACGGTGCCGCTGCGCGGCGAGGTGCACGCGGTCATGCCCGCGCCGCCCGTGGAGCTCACACTCGGCATGACCCTCGACTCCACCGGCACGGTCGACGCGAAGACCGGCCAGGCCACCGTCGGCGGTGCGATCAGCTGCGACAAGCCGGCACGGGTCACCGTCATGGGCGCCGTCCACCAGTACCAGAAGCACGCCACGGACGCGGCCATCGGCGGCTCGATCGAGAACGTCGTCGTCAACTGCGTGCCCGGAGGTCCCGTTCCCTGGTCGGCCACCGTCACGCCGCGCGACACCGGGCAGGTCTTCCGGCCCGGCACTCTCACCGTGAGGGCCACGGCCAAGGCGCCCGACCAGGACTACCCGGTGACCGTCAGCACCGGCGAACAGGCCGCCGACCTCACCCTCACCAAGGCGTGACGCCCGCAGCCAGAACCATGAGACGACTTCTGTGGGCCGACCACTTCAGAGCTCAGTACGGGCTCATCTCGATCCGGGACTTCGGGACCACGGACAACCCGGTGGCCGGGACGGGGGAGGAGGAGGTGATCTTCTCTCCCGGGAAGACGTATGTGGCCACGCGGTCCGACACCGACGGGGAGGTCCGGGTCGAGGTGTGGCGGGGGGATCCCGAGCCCGGGCACGGTCGTGAAGTCCTGGACGCGGAAATGGAGTTCACCTCCGGGACCGTGTGCGTCGCCGACCCGGTGGACCCGGACAGCGAGACGGTCCGGCTTCCCCGTGCGGGACGGTGGAGGACGAGGGTACGCGTACAGGGCGTACCGCGTCCGCACACTGTTTCCGTCTTCCTGAGGGAGGAGGACGGCGGTCACTCCGCCTGAGGGGTGCCGGACGGACCTGGAGGGATCGGTCCGGACCCGGCCGGGTCACGGCCGCAGGGCGTAGAACCGGATCGGGGAGTTCGGCCGAAAGCCGATCCGCGGGTAGACCGGTGCGCCGGCCTCGGTCGCGTGCAGGGTCGCGCGGGTGAGGCCGGTGGCGCGGGCGCCCTCATGGAGGGCCATGCGGGTGACCGCCTCGCCGTAGCCGCGGCGCTGGTGCTCGGGAGCTGTGGCCACCAGGGCGACGAAGAGCCGGCCGTCCGCCTCGACGGTCGCCGCGCAGGTCACGGGCACGCCGTCACGCAGACCGAGGTAGGCGAAAACCTCGGTCTTCCACAGTGCGGAGCCCGCGATGCCGTCCCGGCCGGCGACCGGATCGAAGCCGTACGCACGGGAGTTGAGGTCCGCGTAGGCCTTCAGCTGGCCGTCGGTGGTGACGCGGAGGAAGGTGAGGTCGGGGTGCTTCGGCTCGGGGAGGGGCAGCAGGTCTCCGGCCATGCCGGTGCCGGGGAACGCGTACCGCAGGCCCGCCCGCTCCGCCGCCGAGGGGAGTTCCGTCCGGGCGTCGTTCCCGAGCAGGTCCTCGAACAGCCACAGGAAACCGGGCTGTTCCTTGCTCCGCATCACCTCCGCCGCCTGCCGCAGGCGCTCGTCGAGAAGCGCCGCGTCCACGCCGACCTCGGTGAGGGTGACGGCGTTCCAGAACGGGAATCGGCAGTCGGCCCACCGCACGGCGACCCCGGGGAGGTCACGCACGTCGGCGTCGGGGGTGCGGTCCAGCACCATGGCGCGCCAGGCGGTGCGGAGTTGGTCCATCGATTCGGTCGCGTCCGCCAGATCCGTCATGTCACGGCAACCTTTCGCCTCGGAGGTCGGCCACTCGGAAGGCTATGGCCCGGGCGTGGCCACGGACAGCCCACCGGTACAACGCCCCGAGAGCCTACGAGGCCACGGGCGGACCGTCATGGATCGCCTGGACCGTCGTGGATCGCCGTGGATCGCCGCCCTGATCGGCTGGGTGGCGGACCGGGTGCGGCGGAGCGACGAGGCGGCTCGACAGCGGGCCCACGCGTGACCGCCGCGGCGGGGCCGGCCGGTCCGGGGTGGCCGGAATCCGGGGCGGTCGGAAATCGATCGACGGCGCCGGTCGTGGTGCTCCACCATGCGCACATGCCCCTGAACGACACCCTCGCCCGGATCGACGCGGACCTGGCCGCCGGCCGGATCCCCGCCGCGCGCCAACGACTGCGCGGGCTGGTGTCCTCCTACCCGGACGACCTGGCCCTCCGTCGCCGTCTGGCGGAGGTGTACCGGCTGTACGGGGAGCCCGCCGAGGCGGGCCGGTGGATGTACCTCGAGCACGACCGGGACGCCGCCGAGACCGCGGCGTTCGAGGCGAGGCACCGCACCGCTGTGGAGCGGATGCGGGCCCTGGCCTGGCGGGGGCCGGAGTCCCGGGCCGCGACGGCCTTCGCCCGCGAGCAACTGGCCGCCCTCCGGAAGCGGTGCTCCGACGAGCTGGGGCGTCCGGTCGACTGGGACGCGCTGCCCTCCGCGGACGAGACGGAAGCGGAGAGCGGGAGCGGTGGCGTCGGAGGCGCCCTGGCCGGGATCGGGTGCCTGCTGGCGGTCCTCGCGTTCCTCGCGATCTGGGTGATCGGCCTGGTCGCCCTGTTCGACTGAGGTCCGGACACCTGGGGCGAGTTGAGTAACCCCGCGCCCGGTGATGAGTAGCGGTACTCAGGAGGCGCGAGCCCTCCGCGGCGACAGTTGAGGCACAGCGAACGACCGAAGACCGGGAGCAGGGGGAGACATGCGCAGGGGCCTCAGGGGTGGCAAGGGTGACGGCGGCGTGGGGAGCGGCCTGGCCCGCGGCGGACGCCGTGGACGAGTGGTGGCCGCCCTCGTGGGCGTGGCGGCGGCGGTGGCCCTGACCGGGTGCTCCGGCCTCGCGTACGAGGAGAACATCTGCGGCGACGGCGAGTACCCGGTGCTGGCCGTGGGCGACACGGGCAGCGCGTGCGTCACGAACGGCGAGGAGCCGCCGAAGGGGATGGCGCGCTACCCCGAGGGCAAGGAGCCGAAGAAGGTCGACGACAAGTGGGACACGTACTGGCGCACCCACATGCTCGACAAGGACGGCAACGTCGTCGAGGCCCCGTAGGCCGAGGGTCAGAGCCAGGGCCAGGGCCGGCGGGTGAGGTCCGGGTGGGGCGGTGTGGGCGCAGGGGCGGTCAGGCGGCCCCGTCGCGGCGCCGCCCCGCCTTGCGTTGCAGGGCCTCGCGGCGATCGCGCAGCGCCTTCTGCCGCTTCTGGCTCTCCTTGCGGCGCTCGGCCCGCTCCCGCGCGGCGGGGCTCCTGAGCTTGGTGTGGTCCGGGATCTTCCACAGGCCCCACGCCACCAGGGCGAGGATGCCCAGCAGGACGATGCCCAGGGCCGTGGCGAATGCCGGGGGCAGCTTGTCCAGGTCCTCGATCCGGTACCGGGTCGTGTTCACCCGCCCTGACCTCCCTCTCGGCATGCGGTGCGGCGTCGCTGCACCCTACGCGGCGGGGCGGCCCCACCGACAGGCGGACGGGCAGGGGCACGGGCATGCGAACCGGCTCACGTCCCGTCACCGGGGGAACGGGACGCCGCCTCGCCGGTCGGGTCCGCCTCGCCGGTCGGGTCCGCCTTGCCGGTCGGGGCCGGGAGCCGGTGCCAGGCATGGGAGCACCTGCCGCCGCAGTACCGCCGACGGCGTGCGTCGGCGACGGCGAGAAGGCGCACCAGGAGCCGGAAGGCCTTGATCCGCTCGTGCCGCGGCCGCAGGGCGGCGACGCGCCCCGCCTGCTCGTCGGCCCGGCCCCGGACGATCAGGACACAGGGCGTATGGGTGGGCCGGAGCCCCGAGAGGCGGACCGCCTCGACGGCCTCCTCGCGGGTGGGATGGGCCTGATAGCAGAAGTGGCCGAGGTTGCGCAGCACGACGGACTGTTCCTCCTCGTCCAGCGCCTCGAACCAGGCGAGGTCGTCGGGGAGCGGCCGCAGGCCCTGGGCCAGCTCGTTGAGGACGCGTTCGTGCTCGTACAACCGCGGAACCTCCTGTGTCGGGTGGCCGGCCACCCGGTGTGGCCGGGGCGAGTGTGGGGCGTCGAGTGCGTCTCCCGCAACGGGGCGGACGCGTCGCGTGACGTCCAGGGCAGTCCGGGGCCGGTCCGGCCGGCGGGGGTTTCCGGGGCACGTGGCGCGGTACGCGGGGTGGGTCGGAGGCCGGTGGCATCGCCTGTGCGGCGGCCCGGCCGGTGCGTCGAGAGTTCGCGAGAGGTCGATCCATGGTGGTGCCCGGGACCATGCGCGCGGTGCGGATCACGCGGCACGGAGGGCCGGAGGTGCTGGAGGCCGCGGAGGTGGCCGTGCCCACGCCGCGTGCGGGGGAGGTGCTGGTCCAGGTCGCGGCGGTGGCGCTGAACAACACGGACCTGTGGACCCGGGACGGCGCGTACGGCCGCCCCGGGGCCCCGCGGGCGCTGTCGGGCTGGCGGGGCCCGATCGACTTCCCGCGCATCCAGGGCGCCGACGTCGCCGGACGGGTCGTCGCGGTCGGACCCGGCGTGGACGAGGGGACGGTCGGACGCCGGGTGGTGGTGGACCCGGCCGTGTACGAGACCGAAGGGCCCGACGCCAACCCGGTGGGCCTCATGGGCAGCGAACGCGACGGCGGCTACGCCGAGTACGTGACCGCACCGGCGGAGCGGGCGCACGACGTGACCGCCTCCCCGCTCACCGACGACCAGCTCGCCGCCCTGCCGACCGCCTACGGCACGGCGCTCGGCATGGTCGAACGGGGCCGGCTGCGGCAGGGGGAGACCGCCCTGGTGTCGGGGGCGTCCGGCGGCGTCGGACTGGCGCTGGTGCAGATCGCGCGGGCCCGCGGCGCACGGGTGCTCGCCCTCAGCAGCGTGTACAAGTTCGACGCGGTACGCCGGGCCGGCGCGCACGACGTCGTCGACCGGGCCCAGGACATCGACGAGCAGGTGCGCGCGCTCGCACCGGACGGCGTCGACGTGGCGCTCGACGTGGTGGCCGGCGACCTGCTGGGCGACGGACTGCCGTGGCTGCGCGAAGGGGGCCGGTGGGTGGTGGCCGGGGCGCTCGGCGGCTACGACGTGGTGTTCGACGTCCGCCGTCTGTACCTGCACAACGCGCAGGTGATCGGCTCGGCGATGCACACGCCGAGGCTGTTCGACCAGCTCATGGAGATGGCCCGCGGGGGCGAGGTCGAGCCCGTGATCGCCGGCGCGTTCCCGCTGGAGCAGGCCGCGACGGCGCAGGAGGAACTGGCCCGCAGGGGGCACGTGGGGAAACTCGTGCTGCACCCCTGAGGCGCGGGCCGCGGCTGGTGTCCGTATAAGAACGGTCGTTCTTGACTGATCGTTCTCATATCTCGTACGATCACCGGCATGGGAAGACCTCGTGCCTTCGACACCGACCAGGCCGTCGCCGCCGCGGCGGTCCTCTTCGCCGCCCACGGCTTCGAGGGCACCTCGGTCGACGACCTCGTCACCGCCACCGGCGTCCACCGGGGCAGCCTGTACAAGGTGTTCGGCTCCAAGCGGAGCCTGCACCTGACCGCCCTGCGCGCCCACCTCGAGGGGGAGGTCGGGCCGGCCGTCGAGGCCGTCGCCGCGATCACCGATCCCGGGCAGGCGCTGGAGAGGGCCGTCGCCACGTTCGACGACGGTCCCGCCGCGGGACTCCTGCTCCTCGCCGCCGCCGAACGCGCCCCCCACGACCCCGAGGTGGCCGCGCTCGTCGAGGAAGGCGTCACCGCACTGGAGGACGCGCTGCGTCCCAGCCACGGTGACGCCGCCGCCCAGCTCGCCTCCACCGTTCTCGGTGCCCGTCTGCGCCTGCGGGCCCGGCCGGCCGACCCCAAGGAGTACTGACATGGCCTTGATCTCCATCGACCGTGAGAGAAGCCTGCTGATCGCGGACATGCAGGGTCTCGACAAGCTCTGGGCGCTCAAGAGCCGCCTGGAGATCCCCCTCGCCCACGTGCGGGGCGCCACCCACGACCCCGGCTTCGCGCGCGAGCCGAAGGGCGTCCGGGTCGCCGGCACGCACTTCCCCGGCGTCATCACGGCCGGCCGCTTCCGCCGCGACGGGGAGTGGGTGTTCTGGGACGTGAAGAACCCCGAGAAGACGGTCGTCGTCGAGCTCGCGGACGAGGAGTCGTACGACCGCCTGGTGGTGGAGGTCGAGGACCCGCGGGCGGCCGTCGCGCTCATCGAGGGAGCCCTCGGGCGCGACGCCTGAGGTGCGCGACGCATGAGGTCGCGCGACGCCGAGATGTGGGCGCGGGCTACGGGCGGTCGCAGCCCGGTGGGATCGTGCCCCGCAGTTCCCTCACCAGGGCGCGGACCGCGGCCGTGGCGGCCAGTTCGGGTGTGGTCACGTAACCGACCTGCCGGAAGGGGCGGTCGGAACCGAGAGCGGTGATCCCGACCGAGTGCGGTGCTCCGGTCAGGGAGAGTGCGGGCATGACCGCCATACCGTGACCGCTGCTCACCAGTGAGAGCACTGCTCCGTCGTCCTCGGCCTCGACGGTCGCCTCGGGGATCCAGTCCTGCGCTGCCCACCAACCGCGCGTGTACGAGCCGCAGTTCTCGGCCCAGTCGACCAAGGGGAGGGAACGCGGGGCGGAGTGGCCCGCCGGGTGCACCAAGGAGTACGGCTCGCTGAAGAGCACGGCCGTGGTCAGCCCGGAGGGCGGCGGAGTACTGCCGCCCAGGGTCGCGATCCCCACGTCCGCCCGCCCCGCCGCCACTTCACCGGCCGTGCCCGCCCCCACCTCGCGGACGATCCGCACCCGCGGCTCGATCCCGCGGTGCCGGTCGCGCAGCCGTCGCAGGACGGGCGGCAGCAGGTGGAGCGCCGCGCTGCGGAAGGCCGCGATGCGCAGCGGCCCCACCGGACCGTCCGCCCCCGCGCCCGCCGCGGCGCGCGCCTCGGTGACCAGGACGTCCAGCAGGCGCAGAACGCGACGGGCGTGGGCGACGGCCTTCTCGCCCGCCGGCGTGGGACGGGCGCCGGTGCGGTCACGGTCGAAGAGGACGGCGCCGATCTTCCGTTCGCTGCCGCGCACCGAGTGGGAGACGGCGGACTGGGTCAGACCCAGCGCGACGGCGGCCGCCGAGAAGCCGCCGGTGTCCGCCACCGCCACCAGGATGCGCAGCTCGTGCGGCGCGAGGTCGGAACCGGCCGCCGCGCCGGTCCGTGGCCCGGGTGCGCGAACACCGGGTGCACGGGCACCGGGTGCACGGGCACCGGACGCGTGGGCCTCGGGTGTGGGGACCACGGGTCACTCACCTCGTTCCATGAGAACTGCTCATGGGACGGTACGTCCCCATGAGCCCAACGGGCTGCCGGGCGGAGGCATTCCCGTCCTACGGTCCGTGCATGAACGACAACGGCAACGGCACGGGCATCGACAACGGCCACGACAACCTCGACCACAACGACACGGCCGGACAGGCCGGACGGCCCGGCACCGCGACAGCGACGCAGCCCCGGGCGGTGAGGGGGACCAGGGCCGGGACCGACCCCGACGTCGCCGTGACCGTCCACCAGACCGCCCACCCCCGCGGGTTCCCCACGGCCGCGGACTTCGCCTTCGTGGAGTCCCCGATCCCCGAACCGGCGCCCGGCAGCGCCCTGGTGCGGAACCTCTACTGGTCCGTCGACCCCTACCACCGCGAGATGATGGACGACCTGCCCGGCGGCTTCGGCCTCGGCGTTCCGCTGGAGGGCCGCACCGTAGGACGGGTGGTGGCCTCGCGGACGCCCGCGCTGGCCGAGGGGGAGATCGTGTTCCACCGGCAGGGCTGGCGCACGCACGCCGTGGTCACGCCCGAGGAGACCCGGCGGCTGCCCCACGTCGACGGCGTGCCGCCGAGCGTGCACCTGAGCATCCTGGGCGGCACCGGCCTGACCGCCTACGTGGGCCTGACCCGTATTGCCCGGCTCCAGCAGGGCGAGGACCTGTTCGTGTCGGCTGCCGCGGGCGGGGTCGGCACGGCCACCGGCCGGTTCGCCCGGCTGCTCGGCGCGGGGCGGATCGTCGGCAGCGCGGGCTCGGCGGCGAAGGTGGACCACCTGCTGCGGGAGGTCGGCTACGACGCCGCCTTCGACTACCACGACGGGCCCGCCGCAGACCAGCTCGGCAAGGTCGCCCCGGACGGGATCGACGTGTTCGTCGACAACGTCGGAGGCGAGCAACTGGCCGCGGCGGTCGGGGCCTTGCGGGAGTTCGGGCGGATCGTGCGGGTCGGCACGATCAGCCGGTACAACACTCCCGACGCGCCGCCGCCGCTCCTGGTGCACGAGGAGGTCGTGGAGAAGAGTCTCCGCATCGAGGGCTTCCTCGTCCGCAACTACCGTGACGTGCAAGAGGAGTTGCACGACTTCGCGGTGCCGCATCTGCGGAGCGGCAGGCTCGTGCCGGACGAGACCGTGGTCGACGGGTTCGAGCACCTCGTCGACGCCTTCCTGGGCATGCTGCACGGCCGCAACGTCGGCAAGATCGTCGTCCGCGACCGTTCGGAGGTTCCGGCCGGCGCGTGACGCCCGACCGGAGGAAGCGGCACACCACCGCGACCGGGGTGCCCTCGTGGTGGTCCTCACCGTGGAACTCGCCGCCACCCTCGCTGTCGAACCGGCCGACGAGGGGACGGAACAGCCGCCCGGTCGAGTTGTTCGCCCAGTTCGGCGACCACTGCTCGCCCACCGGGCCGAAGAGGCGCAGCGTCAGGCCGCCGAAGCCCTTGGTCGCCGTCAACGTGCTGCTGCTGCGGCTCGGCGCCGGGGCCCAGGTCGTGGCGCCCCCTGACCTGCGGGCCCGCACGGTCCGGACGGTCACCGCCCTGGCGGACGTCTGCCGGGCCTCCGGCGGCGCGGACACCGCACGCACGCCCGTGGGATGAGAAGGCCGGGTCAGGGGAGGGCCAGGACGGTGCAGTGGCCGTCGGCCACGGCGAAGGGAGTGCCGTCGAGGGCGGCCACGAAGAGGGTGGCCGGCGTGACGGGTCGGGCGAGGGGAGGGACCGCCGGGTCGACGCCCCGCGCCTCGAAGCCGACGCGCCGCGCGCCGAGGGCCGTGACGCGATCCACGGCCTCCCGGCGGGCCGGTGCGTCGAGGTAGGCGAGGGCGGCGGAGTGGGTGACGACGAGGGTGGCGTCGCCCGGGGCCCTGGAAGCGAGGGCTTCGAGGGCGTCGGTCCGCAGGTCGCCGGCCCTGACGCGTACCCGGTGCTCCGCCGCGAGGGCCGCGGCCGCGGCGAGGCGGTCGCGGCGGGCCTGGTGCTCGGGCCAGACCAGGGTCCGCAGCCAGTCGAGCGTGTCGGGGTCCGCGGGGTTCAGCGGGTTGAGGTCGAGGCCCGCGCGCCAGACGATGTCCGGCATCACCGTCGGGGCGACGAGGCCGTCACCGAGGCGGACGGGCAGGGTGACGGGACTCGGGCCGTCCACCGGGTCGAGGCGGGGACCGTCGTCGCCGAAGGTGTAGGAGAACCGGTCCGGGATCAGGCACAGACCGGCGGCCGCCCCGACCTCCAGCAGGGCGACCGGCCCGGGGACGTGCCGCAGGCCCAGCAGGAGCGCCGCGCAGCGGGCGGCCTCGTTGGTCTGCGTCGCCCGCGCGAGGACCGTGGCGCGGACGGCCGGCCACCGGGTGGTGAGCAGCGCACGAAGGGAACGCACGTCCCCGGGGCGCGCGCCGTGCAGACGTGCCGCCGCGAAGAGCAGGTTGGGCTGCTGCTTGGCGGCCGGCAAAGGTGCGAGCAGCGCCAGCAGTTCAGGGTCCTCGGCGACGGCCACCGCCCAGCGGCACAGGGTGGGGGAGGAGCCGGCGGCCTGGGCGGCGGCGAAGGCGCGGTAGCGCCCGGCGACGGCGTCGACGTCGGAGGCAGCGGAGGCCGCGGAGGCCGTGGCGGGCGAGGCGTCGGGAAGGCCGGTGTCGGTCATGAGCGGTGAGGGTGCCGTGCGGCACGCGACCGGGTCGACGTTGACGGAGTCAACGTCGGTGCCCCCGCCGGTGCCGGACGTCAGGAGAGGGCGCGGGGACGCAGGCGGAGCCCGAGCGGATACTCCTCGAGGGCATGCGCCATCAGGCCCGGGACGCGGGCGAGGGTGAACAGCACCTCTCCCGCGTCCTCGGGCAGACCGGCGGCGAGCGTCAGGGCCCCCAACGCGAGATCGACGTTCGGGTGCAGGCCGTGGGCCCGGGCCATGTGGAGGGCCAGGCCGTCGACCAGGTCGGCGGTCGCGGGGCGGACGGCGGCGACGCGGTCGAGGAGCAGCACGGCGCGGGGGTCGGGGCCGGTGTACACCGCGTGCCCGAAGCCGGGGACCGGGTCCGCGGGTGCGGTCCCGGTGGCGTCCCAGGCCCGCAGTGCCGCCGCGGCCCTCCGGGCGGCCCCCGCCTGATGGGGGCCGCTCATCGCGGCCAGGCCGGTGAGCAGCACCATCCACGGGTCCGCCCGGACTCCGGCCGCGGCGCGGGCGGCGAGGGTGGAGGCGGTGAGTTCGTGGTCCACCAGCACGCTCAACGCGACGTCGAGCGCCGCGGTGAGGGGTGCCGACGTGGGGGCGGGACGCCGGTCGTGCCGACCGTGGGGGCCGTCGTGGCTGTCGCAGTCGTCAGGAGAGCCGATACCGGAGTCGGAGCCCTCCTGAGTGCCCGAGGCAGGGCCCGAGACGGGGCCTGAGGCAGGGCCCGAGACGGGGCCTGAGGCAGCGCGTGAGGCACGGTCCGAGTCAGCGCCTGAGGCAGCATCAGGGGCATCGGCCGTGCCGGCCGCGGTCCCCGCGTCGGACGTCCAGGCGAGGGCCAGCCGTTCGGCGACCGTCCCGGCGCGAAGGCCGGTCAACGCCTCGGTCGAGACGGTGACCGCCGTGACGGCCACGGCCCGGCAGTGGGCGGGGTCGATCCGCTCACGGTGGGCGTCCGACGCGGCCAGCCGCAGCACCGTGGAGCGGATCACGTCGGTGGCCCGCCCCGCTCCGGTTGGCGGGGGCGCCGCAGGCAACCGGTGGGCCCCGGGCACCGGCGACCCCTCGGGTACGACGGCATCGAGGACCGCCGTCCCGCCGTCACCACCCCAGGCGCCGTCCGGCAGCCCCAGTACATGGCAGGCCGTGCGCTCGAACCCCCACCCGGCGCACTTCTCGACGTCCACCCCACGGAAGGCGAGCCGTCCCGCGCCGTCCAGCCGCGTGACGTCGGACTCGATCAGCGGGGCCCACGTACCGGCCCGGGGCCGCTCACGCGCCCGGGCCAGCGCCAGCACCTCGTCCCGCCGGAAGCGCGACACCCGCCTGCCCCCGGGGACCGAGGCCACCTGCCGCGCGATCACCCCGCGCGACACATACGCGTAGAGCGTCGACAGCCGCACCCCCAGGGCCGCGGCCGCCTGCTCGGAGGACATCCAGTGGCTGCTCACCCCCCGATGGTGGGCCACGGCACCCACGCCCGGTACCCCTGCCCGTCACCGCACATTTCCTCCGCGGAGCCGTCGCCGAAAGCTCGGACGGTGGCGCGGCACGCCAGCGCACAGCAACAAGGACGGCCGAGAAAAGGAAAGGTTGTACGCCGAAATCAAATCGATATCCGCGGCGTGTGCGACTGGTGGGACAACTGAGAAAGAAAAAGGTTGTACGGCCCCATCCGCTTGTGACGGGATTTCATCATTCAGTGACAAGGACGGCTGAGAAGGCGCAAGGTTGTAGGGCAATGTCTGTGACAAACCCCGCCCATACGGAAGGTGAAGTCCGGGTGGCCGGCGCGTCGGGGATTGCTACAGTCCGAATTCCCCACGGGGCGTGATCTTGATTTCGCCTTCCTGGTCGGGGCGGTCGTCGGGTCGCCGACGGCGCGACGCGCATTTGTTGAGACGTCCCGTGTGACGAGGAGTTATGAGCCAACTTTCGCTGAAAGCCGTGCAGCATCTCACCTGTAAGAAGAGGGACGCCTGGTGGACGGTGTTCCTCGTCGACCCGCTGGCCACCCGCCTGCTGCTGGTCATGGCGAAGTTCCGGTTCATCACCCCCAACGGGGTGACCTGGGCCGCCCTCGTCCTCGGTCTGGCGTCGGCCGGGCTCTTCCTGACCGCGGACCCGGTCCTGCTCGTCGTCGGCGCGGTCGTCTACCACTTCAGCTTCGTGCTCGACTGCGTCGACGGGAAGCTGGCGCGACTGAAGAACAACGGCTCGCTGTTCGGCGGCTGGCTGGACTACGTCTTCGACCGCATCCGCGTGCTGGCCTGCGCCTTCGGCCTGATGGGCGGTCAGTACCTGCGCACTGGCGAGGGCATATACCTCGCCGCGGGACTGCTCGTGGTCTTCCTGGACAGCCTCCGGTACCTGGACGCGCTGCAGATCTACAAGATGCGCGCCGGGATGCGCGGCAAGATCAGGAAGACGCTGAAGGCGCGCCGCGCCGCCGAGGCCCGTGCCGAGGCCGCCGCGTCCGCTCTCGCCGCGGCGGAGCTGGGCGAGGACGTCGCCGACACGCTGGCCGCCGCCGCGGCCGTCGGCCCCGGGGCCGCCTCGGACGAGAACGTCGTCTTCATGGAGGACCTGCTCCGCGAGGGCGAGGCGGAGGGTGAGAACGAGTCCGAGGCGCGTGCCGCGGAACTGCGGGCCGGGGCGCTCACCGCGAGCAACCGGCAGGTCATCGACCTCCACACCGGGTTCCACGCCAAGTTCCCCTGGTACACCCGGGTCCGCCGGGCGCTGGTGGACCGCCGGGTCCGGCCGCACCTGGTCAGCGGCATCGAGTTCCAGATGTTCGTCTTCATCGTGGGCCCGCTGATCGGTCAGCTTCTGTGGACCACGGCGGTGGCGGCGGCGCTGATGCTCTCCTTCGAGCTGCTGATCATGTACAAGTTCTGGCTCTCCACGAAGGACTTCGACCGGGTCATGGCCGAGCTGGCTCCCGGCGCGGACAGCAACGCCGGCGTCATCGTGCCGGAGGCGTACAAGAACTACGTGCCGCCGGTACCGGTCCTCGCGGACGGCGCCGGGCCCACCGGGTCCGTCGAGCTGTCGACGGTGCCGCCGCAGCAGGACCGCTCGGAGAAGTCGCCGACCTCGGCGTCCTGACCCGGGCGGGCCGTCCCCCGGTGCCGCGGCGGAAGCCGGTTGCCGGGGGAGCCCGATGCCGGAGTCGCGGGGTCATCGAGGCCCGTTGCCGGGAGCCGCGGCGCGCGAGGACCGTGGCGCGCCCGGAGACGGGAGTGTCGGCCCCGCTCGGCTCTGGCCGCCTGGACGGCGCGGGGCCGACGTGACGATCCCACCAGCGCGCGCCGCACCCCGCACGTCCGCGGGGCCGTCCGGGCGATCCGCCCGCCGGCCCGGTCAGCAGATGACCGTGCGCTCGTAGGCGCCGGTGATCGACTCGTGCGCGTAGATCACGGAAGCTCCCGGCCCGAGCGCGTAGCAAGGGCTGTCGCCGGAGTCGTCCACCACGACCCTGACCCGCATCGCGCTCCCGCACTCGTTGGCGAGGTCGACGTCGAAACCCGCGTGGGTCGCATTGACGTAGGGCTGCACGCAGGCCGGAGCGGTGCGGGCGGCGGCCGCGGCCGGGTCGGAGGGCCAGAGGGCGGCGGCGGTGGCTCCGACGGTGAGGGTGGCGGCGGCGATCACGGCGGTCCGACGGGCCGTCAGCCGCACGGTGCGCTCGCTGGGCTGCGTGGGGGACATGGGCACGCTCGCTTCCTGGGAGGCGGTCGAGGTGGCTCCATCCTCCGGCCGCCCCCGGACGGCGGCATCCAGGCTGGGCGGAACGGGTGACACGCGCGCCCCTGACCTGCGAAAACGTCTCCGTCGTCACAGGCCCCCGAGAACGCGCCGCACCCCCGGGGCCGTCGCGTCGCCGGACGCGGGGCCCGCGGGGGTGCGGGGCGGAGAGGACGTGACGTCGGCATCGTCGGCGACGTCACGGCAGAACGGTCGAACAGACAGGCAGGACCTGCGGAGCAGCCGGAACCGTCAGTCGTCGTGACCGGCGTTGGCGGTGCCGTAGTTGCCCTCCTCGGAGGTCCACTGGGTGCCGGAGAAGATGTTCGGCGAGTGGTCGTCGTCGTCGTGGGCGACGGCCGTCCCGGCGCCGAGGCCGGCGGCGGCGATGGCGAAGGCGGCCAGAACGGTGGCGGTGGCGCGGCGAACGCGCATGGTTCCTCCTCAGGGATCGGTCCCCGGACGCGGAACGGTCGGGCGGGTCTTCGCGTCCGGTGGACCCATGGCACCAGCCGCGAGCCGCCCGGAGCCGCCGCCGGCCCCGTGTCGCGCCCACCGTTCACCCATCGGACCCATCCCGAGGTGCGTCCGGGCCACCGGTGTGCCCGTGACGCCACCGACCTGAGTCCTTCGTGGCCGCCGTCCCCGGCGGGACGGGGCGACGACGGTGGCGGGTTCCCGGGCGTGGGAAGCCTTCACGAGCAGGCCGACCCCCGACGCGGAGGGGTGGGCGCGCCCGTCACTGCACGAGAATGCGCGGCATGTCCACGACTTCCTCGCGCCCGCGCCCCTTCGACGCCGTGCTCTGCGACCTCGACGGCGTCGTACGCCACTGGCCGCCCGCCGACACCCTGGAGCTGGCCAACGGCCTTCCCGTCGGCGCTCTGGCCGCCGCGGCCTTCGCCCCGGCCCGGCTGCACCCCGCCGTCACCGGCGAGGTCACCGACGAGCAGTGGCGTGCGGCCGTCACCGACGACCTCGCCGCGCGTCACGGGTCCAGGCGCGGGGCCGAGGCCATGGTCGCGGACTGGTCGGCGGTCCTGCCGGTGGTCGACGAGGATGTCGTCGCCCTGCTCCGGCAGGTGCGCGAGGTCGCCGCAGTCGCCCTGGTCACCAATGCGACCACCCGGCTGGAGCGGGACCTGGAGCGGCAGGGACTCGACGACCTCGCCGACCTCGTGGTCAACACCGCGCGGATCGGGGTGGCGAAGCCCGACCCGCGCGTCGTCCGCCATGCCGCCGAGCGACTCGGCGTGCCGGTCGGGCGCTGCCTGTTCGTCGACGACACGGAGGCCAACGTGCTGGCCGCCCGGGAGACCGGGATGACCGCGCTGCACCATCGCAGGGTCGCCGACCTGCGCACGGCGCTCGCACCCCTGCTCGGCGTCGGCGGGGCCGCCTGAACCGGTCGTCCGGCCGGGGACGCGCCCGCTTCAGGCGCGCCTGCCGACGCCCCCGCCCGGTCCCGGAACGGTGACCGGATCCCCCGCGTCGACGGCTGCCGCGGGGCCTGCCGGGGCGGTCCGGCGTCCGCGCGGGGCGCGCGCCGGTGTGGTCAGGACGGCGAGGCAGGCGACGACCAGGAGGATGCCGGTCCAGCCCGGTGCCGGAAGGCGTTCGCCGACCACCAGGACGGCCAGCAGCGCCGCGACCGCGGGCTCCAGGAGCGAGAGCGTGGTCGCGGTGCTCGCCGGCACATGGGAGAGACCCCGGCCGAAGAGGACGTAGCCCAGGAACATGGGCACCAGCGCCATGTACGTGCCGACGGCGGCGTTGGACCAGGAGGCCAGCAACGGGGCGCCGGTGGCCAGCAGGACCGGCATCAGCAGCAGCCCGCCCAGGCCGAAGACGGCGCCCATGGCCGCGCCCGAGGTGACGCCGCGGCTGATCAGGCGGTGGGCGGCCCAGGAGTACAGGGCGTAGGTGAGACCGGCGGCCAGGCCGAGGCCGATGCCGAGCACGTTCGCCCCGGTGGAGCCCGCCCCCGCGTGGCCTGGACCGGAGTCGGCGGCCTGGGCGGCGCAGAGCAGGACCGTGCCGGACAGGCCCAGCGCGGCCGCCGCCGTCCAACGGCGGGTCAGGCGGCGGCCGTCGGCGACGCGTTCGATCAGGGCCGAGGCGAGCGGGGCGGAACCGATGGACACCACGGTGCCGACGGCGACCCCGGCGAGGTGCATGGAGGTGTAGAAGGCCAGCGGGTAGGCCCCGACCGAGAGCGCCCCGAGCAGCACCACACCCGGGTGACCGCGCAGATCCGCGGACTCCCGGCGGATGCGGGGCGCGGCGACGAGCGCCTGGAGCAGGCCGCCCAGGCCCATCGCGACGGCGCCGATCGCCAGTGGCCCCACCGCCGGGGCGAAGGTGGCGGCGGTGCCGGTGGTGCCCCACAGCACCGAGGCCAGCAGGACGCACACGGCCCCGACGCCCGCCGAGCGCCCGACGCCCCGCTGCGGGCCCTGCGACGCACCGCCCGAGCGGTCGCCGGGCCGCCTCACGGCCGGTCCAGCAGGTCGGCCGCCATCGCCCTGGCCCGCTCCAGCCGGGCGCCGCCGCCTTCCAGACCGGCCCGGGCCATCGCGCCCTCCAGCAGGAAGGACAGATGTTCCGCCGTCGCCCGCGCCCGTTCCGGACGACCGGGGAGCAGCTCGTCGAGATGCCCGGCGAGCAGGCCCTCGACCTCCTCCTTGTGCCGGCGCACCACCTCCCGGCCCTCGTCCCCGGCAGGCAGTTCGGCGGCCGCGTTCAGCAGGCCGCAGCCGCGGAAGCCCCGGTCGTAGGCGAAGGCGGCGTGGTCGGCGTAGGCGTCGAAGACCGCCAGGACCCGTCCGCGCGCGTCGTGGGTCGTCTCCAGCCGTCGCCCGTAGAGACCGAGCCATTCCTGGTGCCGGGCGTCCAGGTAGGCCATCACCAGGTCGGACTTGGAGGAAAAGTTGTTGTACAGGCTCATCTTCGCCACGCCCGCCTCGGCGGTGATCGCGTCGATGCCGGTCGCCGTCACGCCGTCGGCGTAGAAACGGCGGGCCGCCGCGGCCAGCAGCCGTTCCCGGGCGGCTCCGCGCCGCCTGCCGGGGCGTACCGCCTCCACCGGTCCGGTGCTCTCGCTCATCCGGCCCTCCCTCCCTTAATTAGGTAGGTCAGTCTATCTATCAGGCCAGGTGGCGGCGCATCCGTATGTCTGGACACCTCTCGCGCGGGGCTCACGCGGCGCGTTCGCCGGAGGAGACGAGGGCGGGGCGCGGCGTGCGAAGGGGGTGGGCTCCGGCCGTCCGGGTGAACGGACGGGGAGAGGTATGTGCGGCGCGCCGATTCGTGCTGATCCTGCGGGAACGGGCCCTGTTGATCGATCCGGAAGGGCCCTCACCTGGAAGGACAGTGCTGATGACACGAGGGGAGTTCCTGCGCCTGACGGTCGGGCTGGCGGCGGGCGTGGTGTTCGGGGCGAGGCGGTGGAGGGCGACGTCCACGGCATGGGTCAACCCACGCTCGGAGGTCTGGGACGGCTGAGCGTGCCGGCCCAGGGGGGGCGAAGGCAGGTGGCGCGCAGATGTTCGCTCGACAGCGCCGACTGACATGCGCGTTCGATCTTGCGGGGTCGATGCGTAACGGTGCCGGACGGAGATGTGAAGGAGTTCTGGAGAGGGGAGGTTTGGGACGCGGGCGGTGCTTCCAGCCCTGAGTTCCGGGATGGGTGCATATCGAAAGTAACCGCTGGTTGCACCCAACCGAGTGACATTGAGCGGCATATAAGGAAGTAACGCCAATGTCCGTGATTCGTAACAGCGCCTGATTCGGGTCCCTTTCGCCGGGTCGGCGGCGGCAGAGTTCGACCCCTCGGCAGCCCGCCGGGACCTGCACATCGCCTCAGCCGGCCCACCGCCCACGTGGGCCGGCCGGGGCCGCACGAAAGGGACCGCATGTCTCCCATCAAGCGCTTCATCGCCGCCGCTCTCGTCGCCGGCTCCGCCCTCGGCGCGACGGCCCTGCCGGCCTCCGCGGACGACCACCGCGGAGACCGTGACCGTCGTGGCTCGGTCGAGATCACCGCCGTCCGGGCCGACTCGCCCGGCCCGGAGACCGGGTCGAACCGCTCCCTGAACGGCGAGTGGGTCCAGGTGACGAACAAGGGCCGGCACAGCGTCAGCCTGCGGGGGTGGACCCTGCGGGACCAGGACCGCAACGTCTACACCTTCCGGGGCAACGTGCGCCTGGCGCCCCGTGAGTCGGTGCTCGTGCACAGCGGACGTGGCCACGACGGCCGGGGCCACGTGTACCAGGGCCGCCACACCTACGTGTGGGACAACCACGGTGAGACGGCCACCCTTCGGGACGCGCGGGGCAAGTTCGTGGACGCGGCCCACTACGGCCGTGGTGGGAGCCGCCGTTGAGCGGTGACTCCTCCTTGCCCTGAACGCTGAAGCGTCGGCCTTCCCCGTACCGCACCTCTCGGGGAAAGGCCGGCGTTTCGGCGTGTCCGGACCGGCGGAACCACGGGGCTCACCGGGCGCGCGGGGGGCGCGCGACCAGGGTGCGCTCCTGCCGTTCGGGTGGCTGCTGCCGGGCAGGGCTTCCCGGCCCGCCCCGCGCTGCCGATGCTGCCGACGGACGCACGGACGGAGTGACGGGTGGAAGGCGGGAGTGCGGTGGCGGCGACGAGAACGTGGTGGGCGACGAGAACGTGGTGGGCGACGAGGACGTGGCGGGCGCGGGGCGCGTGCGGGGCGGCGGTCGCCCTGGCCGTGGCGGCGGGGGTGCTGGGGACGGCGGAGGCCTCGACCGCGGCGCGGCCCGAGGTGACCCTGGTGTTCGACAAGAATCCGCAGCACCCGGACCGGTCCACCCTGACCCTGAGCCGCGGCGGTGAGCGGCAGGCCCGCTACCGGGCGGGCTCCGGCGACGGCAGCACCGACGACTGCGCCGCCGGGCGGGGGTGGCTGCCGGACGGACAGTGGCGCATCGTGCTCAAGGACCGGCGGTTCAAGGGCGGCAAGGTCCGCGGCTACGGACTCCAGCTGGGCGACATGAGGTGCGCCGGGGGCGAGGTGACGCGGACCGGCATGTTCGTCCACTCCGAGATGCACCGCGACGGCAGCCAGGGGGACACCGAGCCGCGCCGCTGGGACGGCGAGGCCGACTACCTTTCCGACGGATGCGTGAAGCTGCGGCCGGAGGACATCAAGGACCTCTTCCGCAGGCTCGACGCGCTCGGCTGGCCGGAGCGGCTGCGGGTGGTCCCGTGACGGGCGCGCCCCCGAGGGAGCGCGCCCGCTCGGGCGCGGTGGCGGGGAGCGGCGGTCAGCCGTGGAAGCCGATGTACCCGTTGCCGTCGCGGTCGTTCCCGGACTTGCTGTACGCGTGGACGTCCGAGCGCGGGCCGGACGGCTTGTAGAGGTAGATGGTGTCCCGGTCGTTGTTCCACATGAAGTTGCAGTTGCCGCGGTAGACCACGTTCTTGGCGTCCGAGTCCGTGCCGTTGCCGCCGCGCAGGCGGACGTAGTCGCCGGGCTGCAGCGAGTGGGACTCGGTGAAGGTGAACGTGTTGCCGGTAGCGTCCTTCACGACGTAATCCCGGAGGTTGATCGTCGCGGTCTTCGAGTAGTTCTTCAACGTCAGGTATTCCTGGCTGGTGTTGCCCGACGAGCAGCTGTTGCGGTCGGCGCCCGGGGCGTCGTACTGGACGCCCCGGATCTTGAGCGCGGACGTGTACTCGGCGGCCTGCGCCGGGGCGGCGGTCAGAACGCCCAGGCTGACGGTGGAGACGGCGGCCAGCAGAGCCGCGCCCACGGTGGACTTGCGCATGAGGATTCCCCCCTCGGTCGAACGGGTGAAGCGAGGGGGGAAGTCTACGTCCGTGAATATTGTGTGACGGGATTATGGATGTTTTCGGTCTGTCACGAGCGCCGGCCGTGGCAGGTGTGGTACTGGCTCCCCGACCCGCACCAGCACGCGGCGGTGGGCTCCGGCGGCCAGGGGAGGGCCCGGCCCCGGGCGGCGAGGGTGGTGGCGTACTGCGGGAGCAGGGTGGCGTCCTCGGGGGAGGCGGCCTCCGAGGCGGCGAAGGCCTCGTAGGAGGGGACCGTGCCGGAGACGATGCCCAGGTTGGGAGTGCCGGAGGCGGCGAGCTCCCGCAGGCTGGCCTCTATCGCGGCGACGTGCTCGGCATGCGAGGGGTACTCCGCCGACAGCCCCGGGTAGGCGGCCAGCAGTTCCTCCAGCTCCCGCTCCGGCCAGTGCAGCACCGCCACCGGGAACGGGCGGGAGATCTCGCGGCGGAAGGCTCCGAGCTCGGCCCGCAGGCGGGCGATCTCCGCGGACAGCTCGCCCGGGTCGGAGGAGCCGAGGGACCAGACCCGCTTGGGGTCGTGCAGTTCGTCGAGGCGGACGGCCGAGGCGGAGTCGTGCAGGCGGTCGGCCAGCGAGTCCCAGGCGTCGTGGTCGGCGCCGAGCATGCGGCGCACCCGGTGCCGGCCGTAGAGGAGCGGTCGGGTCGCGGACGTGGGCTCCTGCGAGTCGCCGATCAGCAGCCGGGCCCCGTCGGTGAACGTCTCCTCGGCGAGCACCAGCTCGTCGTGGGTCTCCAGGGCCTCCGCGACGACCACCCACGCCTCCGGCGTCCGGGGTGCCGCCGCCCGAACGCCGTCGATGATCGCGCGGGCCTCCGCGACGTGGTCGTACCGCCACAGGTTGGACGCCTTCAGCGCGCGGACCAGCTGCGGGTCGTCCAGCTCGGCGGGCGCGGCGAGCAGCCGGTCGTACAGGGCGGTGGCCGCGGGGCGGTCACCGGCCAGCTCGCGGTGCGCGGCGGCCCGCAGCAGCAGGGCCTCGGCGTCCGCCGGGTAGAGAGCGGCGGCGCGCTCCAGGCGGGCCGCTTCTTCGGTGTGGTCGACGGCGTTCTCTGCAGGCATGTCGGGACGCATGTCCTCACGGTAGCGCCGGGGTCCGACGCGGTGGGGGGAGTGGGGTCACGGTGTCGGCAGCGTCACGGTGGGGCAGGCGCCGGCCCGCCGCTCGCACGCCACCCGGCGGCCGCAGGGAGCCGCCGGGTGGCGTGGGTGTGAGGGGCGGAGCGGTCCGGAGCAGGCGCCCGGGCGGGGAGCCGTACCCGGGTCGGGTCCGGGCGCCTGCCGATCGGTGGACGTCAGAAGTAGGTGACGTCCAGGACACCGCGCTCGAACTCGTACTGGACGTACGCGCGGCCGCGGTGGCTGTCGCGGTAGACGACGTCGCCGCGCGAGCCGCGGACGCGGTCCGCGGTGTCGCGGATGTACCTGTCCAGGCAGCGGTTCTCACGCAGGTCGACCTTGTAGCCGTTCGCGTGGGTGTAGCGCCCGCGGCGGTTGTCCCAGTCGTTGCCGACCTCGGTGCCGTTGACGACGACCACGTTGCAGCGGCTGTCGCGCTTGAGCTTCACCAGGCCGCGGACGGTGTCCTCCTGGATGCCCTGGTAGCTGGTGCAGCGGGAGCGGTTGACGTTGTGACAGTCGCCCGGCGAGACACGGCGCACGCCCGCACGGTCGAGGATGCGGTCCGCCTGGCGGTCGTTGAGGCGCTCACCGGGCCGCGAGGCGACGGAGTCGGCCGCGGCGGGGGCGGCGGAGGCGACCGGGGCGAAGGCCATCAGGCCGCCGGCCAGGGCGGTGGCGAGGAGGGCGGCGACGGCCCCCTTGCGCCGGCGGGCCGGCGTGGCGGAGGAGGCGGCCTCGGTGGCCGGGGCGAGCTGCTCGGTGGCGTTACGCACGGATGCGGGTCCTTTCGACTGCCGTCGTGGTCGCGTCGTGGATCGCTGACGACGGTGGTTTCACCCGGCCGAAGACGCTCGACCGGGTGGGTTGGACGTCTCAACCCTGCCCCGGCAAATCCGGCCAGTTCTATACTTCCGGCGGGTCAGTTGATTCATGCACAAATCGGCTTCTATGCACGCGGCTGACCAGCGATCATGCATGGAAGCGTGGGGGAGGCGCATCAAATGCGTGAGGAATCCGGCCGGAGTTGTGAGGAGTTCGCGAAGAGCGGGAGCGTGGCGCGGCTGAAGCTGGCGGCGCTCCTGCGGAGTTGGTGGCAGGAGGATCCGGGCCGGGCCACGCAGTCGTCGCTGGCGCGGAAGCTGGGCGAGCGGGGAGTGAAGACCAGCCAGGAGATGCTCTCCCGGTACCTGCACCGCACCCGGCCCACCGTGGCCCGCCTGGACGTCGTCCGGGCGCTGCACGCCGTGCTGGAGCGCGGCGACGCGGAGCTGGAGGAGGCGCTGGAACTCCTCGCGGCGGCGCGGGGGGACGACGCGGGCGGCGCCGCGGCGGGAACCGGGGGCGCGGCGGGCGTGGTGGGTGCTGCCGGCTCGCCGGTGGGCCCGGGGCCCGGGGTGCGGGTGGGCGCGGGTGCGGGGACCAGCACCGCGACGGGCGTGGACCTCGGTCCGGCCGGAGGTCATGGGGCGGCGCCCACCGGCGTGGGGCCGGTCGATGGTTCCGGCGGCGGGAGCGTGGGGGCGGCGTCCCCGGTCCCACGTCCGGTCGCGGCCTCGGTGGGTGCCGGGGCGAGGGCGTCCGCAGGTACGGGGGAGAGGGATGCGGTCCGCGCCGGGACGGAAGCCGGAGCGGGTGCCGGAAGCGAAGCAGGAGCCGGTACCGAAGTCGCTGCCGGAACCCTGTCCGGGCCGGCGGCGGCCGCCCTGCCGGGCACGGGCCCGGGCCAGGTTCCGCTGCCGGTGCCGTGTCCCCGGACGGAGGCCGGAGCGATGACCCCCCGGGCGCTCGGGGGCGTGGCCGGGGTCGCCCCGGTGGCGGGGGCGGCGGGCGTCCCGCTCCCCGTGGTGACGGAGCAGGATCTGCGGTGGCGGCGCTGGTCGGCGGCGGTCACCGCCGCGGCGGCCGCGGCGGCGGGGATGGTGCTGACCGCCGCGGTGACGCTCGGGGACGCGCAGGACACGCGGGTGCAGGCGCCGCCGGTCTGCCCGGTCGCCCCGACCGGCCCCGCCTCACCGCAGCCGAGCTGAGCCCTGACGCCCGGCAGGGCCATGAGGTCCTGCCGGGCGCCGGGCGCCGGGCGGGTCAGTCGAGGGTGAGGCCCAGGAAGCGTTCCAGCGCCTCGACGACCAGGGCGTGGTCCTGCGCCTGCGGGAGTCCGGAGACGGTGACCGCGCCGATCACGCCGACCCCGTCGACCCGCAGCGGGAACGAGCCGCCGTGCGCCGCGTAGACGTCCGGGTCGAGGCGGGAGGACTCGTCGAAGTTCTGGCCCTTGGCCCGGAACCGGGTGCCGACCAGGAAGGAGGCGTGCCCGTACCGCATCACCACGCGGCGCTTGCGGTCGATCCACGCGTCGTTCTCCGGCGCGGACCCCTCCAGCGCCGCGTGGAAGAGCTGCTGGCCGGCCCGGTGGATGTCGACCGCGACCGGGGCCTGCCGCTCCCGGGCCAGCGCCACCAGCAGGGAGCCCAGCTCCCAGGCGTCCTCGTTGCTGAAGCGGGGGAGGACCAGGCGGCGCTCCTGCGCCTCGAGTTCCTCGACGGTGGGGGAGAGCTCCGGGGTCATCCTGGTCATGCCGGCTTCACCGTCCCGCCGTCACGGGCGGAGCGCGCCGCCGCCTCCAGCACCGCCAGCGCGTCCGCCGCCTCCAGCGCGGTCACCGGGTTGCGCCCGCCGCCGCTCACCGCGGCGGCCACCGCGCGGTAGTACGAGGGGTAGTCGCCGGGCAGCGTGGGCACCGGCTCGCCGCCGCCCGTCAGCGGGGACTCGCCCGCGCCGACCGCACCCCACAGCTCCTTGGGCTCGTGGCCCCAGCGCTCGCCCTCGGCGGCCGGGCGCAGGCCCTCGCGCAGGGCGTTCTCCTGCGGGTCCAGGCCGTACTTGACGTAACCCGCCTTGGAGCCGAGGACCCGGAAGCGCGGGCCGAGCTGCGCGGTCGTCGCCGACGCGTACAGGTGGGAGCGGACGCCGCCGGTGTGGGTGACGGCGATGAAGACGTCGTCGTCGACCTGCGCGCCCTGGCGGCGGGTGTCGACCTCCGCGTAGACGGACTCGGCCGGGCCGAACAGGTGCAGCGCCTGGTCGACGACGTGGCTGCCGAGGTCGTACAGGAGCCCGCCGAGCTCCGCCGGGTCGGCCGACTCGCGCCAGCCGCCCTTCGGCTGGGGGCGCCAGCGCTCGAAGCGGGACTCGAACCGCTGGACCTCGCCCAGCGCGCCGTCGTCGAGCAGCTTGCGCAGGGTGAGGAAGTCGCCGTCCCAGCGGCGGTTCTGGAACACGGAGAGCAGCAGGCCCCGCTCCTCGGCCAGCGCGGCCAGTTCACGGGCCTCGGCGGCGGTGCCGGCGACCGGCTTGTCCACGACCACGTGGAGGCCCCGGCGCAGCGCCTCGGTGGCCAGCGGGACGTGCGTCCGGTTGGGGGAGGCGACGACCACCAGGTCCAGTTCGCCGGCGCGGGGCCACAGTTCGTCCGCCGAGGCGGCGATCCGCACGTCGGGGTACTCGGCGCGGGCCTGGGCGGCCCGCTCGGGGTTGGAGGTGACCACGGTGTCGAGGGTCAGGCCCTCGGCGGCGGCGATCATCGGCGCGTGGAACACGGACCCGGCCAGGCCGTAGCCGACCAGGGCCACACGCAGCGGTGCAGTAGTCATACGAACACTCTGGCATGGAGGGTTCCCGTGCTGGTCCGGGCGGGGGGTTGCCTGCGGCCGTTCGGGTGGTGCGACAGCGTGTCGGGGATCGCGGGCGGGGTGCGGGGAAGTTCACCCGGCATGCGACGGTGGGCGGCTGCCGTGGCTCTGGCCGCGGCCGCGGTGGGTTCGGCGGCGTCGGCGGGGGTGGCCCCGGCGGCGGCCGGGGTCCTCGCGGCGCCCGGGGCGGGGCAGGGGTGCGAGGGGGTGGGGAAGGGGAAGCGGGACTTCCCGGTGGTGGCCCGGCTGCGGGGGCCGCGGGTGTACCGGGCGGGTGACGTGCCGCAGGCGTGGACGCTGGAGCTGACGAACCGGTCGGCGCGGGCGTGCGCGGGGCTGCACCCGGTGGTGGTGCTCACCGACGAGCGGCGTGCGCTGCTGCCCGCGCAGGCGGCCCTGTTCTTCTTCGACGGCGAGCGGCCCAGGGCGGTCGACTTCGAGGGCACCGAACGCGACGAGCTGGTGGGCGTGTTCGGCGAGGACGGGAAGCGGCGCAAGGGCGGCTTCGAGGGGTTCACGGTGAAGGCCCGGCAGACCCTACGGGTGCGGGTGCTGCTGGCGGTCGCGTCCGACGCCCGCGCCAACGAGGTGGCCGCGGAGGCGGTCGTGGTGCGGCGCACCGGGCGGGGCGGGGCGGACGGGGAGTGGGTGGGGCGGTCCGAGGACCCCTACCGGTTCCGCATCAGCTCGGCGGCCGCGCCCCACGTGCGCGGGGCCGCCGGCCCCTCGGCCGACCGCGACCCCGCCTTCCCCTGGGCGCCGCTCGCCGTCGGCACGCTCGCGCTCTCCCTCACCGCCGCCTCGGCCTGGGCCCTCCGCCGCCGTCGCCGTCGCTCCTGAGGGCGACCCGGCCGGCTCCTCCGAGGCCTTCCGCACCGGCCGCCCGGGCGGGGGCACGGCGTCGCGGACGTCCCCGGATCGAACGTGGTGTGTCCGCAGGTCGGACAGGTGCGGGCCAGGGGGAATACAGGGCCCCTGGACCTGGCTGGGGGTGGCAGGGGGCGCATAGGCTGGGGCCCCGGTGGCAGGAGAGGTTCAGGAGGCTGTGGATGTCCGAGCGCAAGCCCATCGAGTCGTGGCTCACGGACATGGACGGCGTGCTGATCCATGAGGGCGTCCCGATCCCCGGTGCCGAGGAGTTCATCAAGCGGCTGAAGGACAAGGACCGCCCGTTCCTGGTCCTCACCAACAACTCCATCTACACGCCCCGCGACCTCCAGGCCCGCCTGCGCAGGATGGGCCTGGACGTGCCGGTGGAGAACATCTGGACGTCCGCGCTGGCCACCGCCCAGTTCCTCGACGACCAGCGCCCCGGCGGCACCGCCTACGCGATCGGCGAGGCCGGCCTGACCACGGCGCTGCACGACATCGGCTACGTGCTCACCGACCACGACCCCGACTACGTCGTCCTCGGCGAGACCCGCACCTACTCCTTCGAGGCGATGACCAAGGCCGTCCGGCTGATCAACGCCGGCGCGCGGTTCATCGCCACCAACCCCGACGAGACCGGCCCCTCCACCGAGGGCCCGCTGCCCGCGACCGGCTCGGTGGCCGCGCTGATCACCCGGGCCACCGGCAAGCAGCCGTACTTCGCCGGCAAGCCCAACCCGCTGATGATGCGCACCGGCCTCAACCGCCTCGGCGCGCACTCGGAGAGCTCCGCGATGATCGGCGACCGGATGGACACCGACGTGCTGGCCGGCATGGAGGCCGGGCTGCGCACCTTCCTGGTGCTCACCGGCTCGACCGGCAAGGACCAGGTGGAGAACTACCCGTTCCGCCCCTCGGAGGTCGTCGCCTCGATCGCGGACATCGTCGACCTCGTCTGAGGCCGCCGCCGGGCGCGCGCTGCTCCGAACGGGCGGCGCGCACCCGTTCGTTCGTGGCATACCCGGCCCGCCCCCGATGCGGGACGGCGCGGTCCGGGGGAGCCTCCTGGTAACGGGAGGTTCGTGATGGGTGCACTACGTACGACGCTCAGCTGTGCGGGCGCCGCGGTGGCCGTCGCGCTCACCCCGGTGGCCGGCGCCTCCCTCACGGGGGACGGCGACGTGGCCGTGGCCCCGGTCGCGCCGCGTCCCGGCACCGACGTACGGGTGACCGTGAACGGCTGCGGCGGCCGCACCGGCACCGCCGCGTCCGACGCGTTCGTGGCCGAGGCCAGGCTGACCGGCACCGGGACCGACGGCGCGCTCACCGGCGAGACCCGCGTCCGCACCGGCGTCCGGCCGGGCGCGTACCGGGTGCGGGTGCGCTGCGACGGCGTGCCCGATCGCTTCACGGAGGTGCGGGTGGCCGGCTCCCGCGGCGACGCCGTCGTCCCGGGCCGCCCTGCCTCGCCGACCGCCCCGGTCCCGGCCGGCGGCGGCGGCCTCGCCCGTGCGGAGGCCGAGGCCAGGGCCCGCGCGGAGGCCGAGGCCGAGGCGGCCGCCCCGGGCGCCGCGCAGACGGTCACCGGAGTGGTGCTGGCCGGGGTGGCCGCCGCCGTGGTGGTGTTCCTGCCGCGGACCGCACGGACCGCCAGGACCGCCCGGAGGCGACGTGCGGGGCGACGATGACGGCCCGCGGCTCCCGCCTGCTGACCGCCCTGACCTGGCTGACGCTGTTCGCGGCGACCCTCGTCTGGGCCGCGGAACTCACCGACCTCGACTCGCCTGCCGGGGAGCGCCGGCACGCCCCGGCGAACGCCGCCCCGCCCGCCGCTCCCGGCCCGGGCGTCCGGCTTCCCCCGGCCCGCCGGCCGCTGCCCGCGGCCGAGCCCCGGCGGATCGACGTGCCCTCGCTCGGGCTGAGCGCCCCGGTGGTGCCCCGGCCGCTCGACCCCTCGGGGGCTCCCGGGACTCCCCCCATGGAGATGGCGGGCGCGGTCGGCTGGTGGCAGCGGGGCCCCGCCCCCGGAGCCGCGGGCCCTGCCCTGCTGGCCGGCCACCGGGACACCGGCAGCCGGGCCGCCGTCTTCCACCGGCTCGGCGACCTGCGGCCCGGCGACGCGATCGACGTCTACCGCAGCGACGGCCGCGCGGCCCGCTTCACCGTGGAGGAGGTGCGGACCCTGCGCCGCGCCGGCTTCGACGCCCGCCTCGCCTACGGCCCCCGCCGGCCGGGCCGCGCGGAACTGCGGCTGATCACCTGCGCCGGGGCCTGGGACGAGGCGGCGCGGGCCTACACCGCCAATGTGGTGGTCTTCGCCTATCTCACCGGATCGGGTGGACGATGATCCGGAACTTCCGTGTTGTCACCGCTCGTTGCATTCGCGTGGGTGACAACTGAAATGTCAGGACTGAGAATGAGGACGACAGTGCGCCCAGGGGGGACAGCGAGGGGGGAACGAATGGACGCCAACAGGCGGACCGGGGTCGGCAGACGGCTCTGTGCGGCGGCGCTCGGCACGGCGCTGCTGCTCACCGCCGCGGGCTGCTCCGACGACAAGGAGGAGCGGCAGCAGAAGCTCAGGGAGCGAGGCGCGCCGGCCGCGAAGGGGGCGCCGTTCTGGGTCAACCCCGACGGCAACGCGGCCCGGCAGGTCCATGCCTACGAACAGGAGGGCCGGGAGGCCGAGGCCGAAGCGATCCGGCGCATAGCGGAACAGCCGGTGGGGGAGTGGATCGGCACCGAGAACCCGGAGGGCGAGGCCCGCGGGCTCACCGAGGCCGCCGTCGCGGACGGGCGCAGGGCGCTGCTGGTGCTCTACAACATCCCGCACCGCGACTGCGGCAACTACAGCGGCGGCGGCGCCGCGGACGGCGACGCCTACCGGGCCTGGCTGGAAGG
This sequence comes from Streptomyces sp. NPDC056600, assembly GCF_042792855.1. Classification (NCBI taxonomy): domain Bacteria; kingdom Bacillati; phylum Actinomycetota; class Actinomycetes; order Kitasatosporales; family Streptomycetaceae; genus Streptomyces; species Streptomyces sp. NPDC056600. Next base: position 16,229 of record NZ_JBHTVQ010000003.1, on the reverse strand, counting down.
CGTGATCCGCGGCATCGGCGACCGCCCGGCGACGGTCGTCCTCGAGCCCGACGCCGTGCTGCACCTGGTCGACGGGTGCACGCCCGCCGAGTTCCACGAGGAGCGCTACGCGCTGCTCGGCGAGGCGGTGGCCCGGCTGAAGCAGTTGAGCAACACCCGGGTGTACGTGGACGCGGGCAACGCGGGCTGGGGCCGGCCGGAGCAGATCTGGGAGCCGCTGCGGCGGGCCGGGGCGGAGAAGGCCGACGGCTTCGCCGTCAACGTCTCCAACTTCTACTCCACCGAGGACTCCATCGCCTACGGCAGGACGCTCTCCGAGAAGATCGGCGGCAAGCACTTCGTCGTCGACACCAGCCGCAACGGCAACGGGCCCTATCAGGAGGGCGACCCGGGCGAGCGGTGGTGCAACCCGCCGGGCCGCGCGCTGGGCGAGAGGCCGACGACGCGGACGGCCGACCCGCTCGTCGACGCCTACGTGTGGGCCAAGCGGCCCGGGGAGTCCGACGGCACTTGCAAGGGCGGCCCCAAGGCCGGCGAGTGGTGGCCGGAGTACGCCCTGGAGCTCGCGCGGGCCTCCCGGTGACCGTGCGGGAAGCGGTGACGGCGGTGGCGGTGACGGCGGCGTAGGCGCCGGGCCGAGGTTCGTGGGGGGCGGTCCGGTGACCCGGGCCGTCCCCCACCCGGGTGGGCTCAGGAGACCTTCACCCACCGTGCCGTCGCGGGCACCCCGTCCCGGTCGGTGAGGAAGAGCATGTACCAGCCCGGCTGCACCAGGTTCCGGTTCTTCGGAACGGTCACCGTGACCGTTCCGGCCTTGCCCGCCTTGCCCGGCGTCCTCCTCAGCCCGAGGGCGATCGAGCGCTGGTCCACGTCCGTGACATGGGTGGAGGCGCTGGGCCGGATCAGCCGCGCCGTCGCGAGACGGCCGGCGTCCGGGGTGCGGAAGGTGGCCTCACCGCCCCGGCGAAGGGTCCCGGGCCCGTCCTCCACCACCGGCCGCTCGCCGCGGAACAGGTACGGCGGGGTGTAGATCTCGATGCGCTGCTCGAACACGCCCGGTGTGGAGTTGGCCGGGTCGGCGTAGAGCGGGTCGGAGCCGAAGAACATCACCCGTCCGTCGGGCAGCAGCAGCGACCCGGAGTGGTAGTTGCGGCCCACCAGCGGATCGGCGACGCGGCGGAAGGAGTTCTTCTCCGGGTCGTACAGGCGCGCCTCGAGGATGTCGGAGCCGGACCGTCCCCGGTAGTCCTGCGAGCCGCCCGACACCAGCACGGTGTCGTCCGGCAGGATCGACGCCTGCGGGTACCGGGTGCCGCGCCCGAGCGACGGGCCGTCGGTGAAGCGCGGCTTCTTCGCCTTCAGGTCGACCAGCCGGGTCCGCTCGCTCGACCGGCGTGACTCGCCGATGCCGCCGCCGCCGATCACCAGGTACTTCTCCTCCTGTGCCGGCGGCAGCAGCACGGTGCCGGAGGTCTCCAGCCGGTCCGGGTCGCTCATCCCGGGGATGCGGGTGAACCGGTCGGTCTCCACGTCCCAGATCCCCGGGTCGCGGCCCACGTCGGCGGGACCGTACCCGGCGTTGGAGCCCGAGTAGAAGACCTTGCCGTTCCGTGTGAGGAACAGGGCCGGGTAGGTGGGGAACTGACGCTCCTTCCGGGTGTACGACCACTTCCTGGTCCGCGGGTCGTACACCTCGTTCTTACCGGGCACCAGCTGCCCGACCTCGTCCAGGCCCGAGACGGACAGCACCTTGCCGTCGGAGAGCGTGGTGAGCGTCGGGTACCAGCGCGCCTCGTTCATCGGGTCGACCTTGATGTACCGCTCGGCCACCGGGTCGAACTCGTAGGCGTCGCGGATCCCCTGGAAGTCCCGCTTGTCCAGCGCGAGCTTCTGCGCGATGCCGTAGGTGTTGCGGGCGTCCGCGCCCGTCAGACCCTCGATGCGGTAGTTGTCCTCCGCTCCGGTCCGGTAGCGGGCACCGCTCCGGGCCGCCTCGACGTACACGCGGCCGAGGCCGGCGTCGTTGCCGAGGAACTTGCCGGTCGCCGGGTCGAACTTCTTGGTGGCGCGCGGGACCAGCACCGGGTCCTGGGCGACGAAGGTCTTTCCGTTCTTCTTCCCGGTGAAGCGGGTCCCCCCCTTGATGGTCATCGGCTTGTCGGGGTTCTCGTTGTGGACGACCATCAGGCCGCCCGCCTTGGTGACGTCGCCCTTCAGCCGCTCGTAGCGCTGGGTGCCGCCGGCGACGAGCAGGTTGCCGTCGGCGAGCTGGGTGTGGCCGGTGCAGAACAGGTCGCTGGGCGTGGGGACCTTCTTGATCGTCCCCTTCGCCGGGTCCCACACGCGGGTGTCGAACCGCTTGGCGTCGAAGTTCCTCCGGTCGTTGCCGGAACCGGCGACCAGCAGCACCTTGCCGGTGCGGAGCAGGGCGGCGTGGATGGTGTTCTGCCGGTACCCCTCGGGGAACTCGACGATCTCCCAGCGGCCGTTGCCCGCCTTGTACTCGGGGCGGTCGATCGCGTAGGCGTGGTACTTCTCCGTGCCGAAGCGGTACAGCCAGGGGCCGTTGGCGCCGGCCAGGGCCAGCACCACGGCGGTCACCAGGGCGATGCGGCGGGCCTTGCGCCGCGAAGGGCTCGTCCGACGAGGCGTCATGCCCGCGGTCCCTCCTCGGCGGTGGCCGCGTGGCCGGTGCCGGCGGGTGCGGCGAGGCCGAGCCCCGCGTCCGCTTCACCGGGGCCGGCGGCCTCCGCGCGGCCGGTCCGCACGCGGGTGGGCCCCGCGTCGGCGGGTTCCGTCCCCCTCGGCTCCGCGTCGGCGGGACCCGCATGGGCGGGTCCCGCGTCCGCGGACGCGGCGTCCGCCGGCTTCGCGCCCGTGGGTTCCGTCTCTGCGGGCTCGACACCCGCGGGCCTGGTGTCTGCCCCCTTGGCGTCGGCGTGTTCCGTGTCCGCAGGCTCTGCGTCCGCGGGCTTCGCGTGCGCAGGCTTCGCGTCCGCGGGCTCGACACCTGCAGGCCCGGCGTTTGCGGGCTTGGCGTCGGTGGGCTCCGCGTCGGCGTGTTCCGCGTCCGCATGCTCCGCATCCGCGGGCTTCACGTGCGCATGCTCCGCATCCGCGGGCTTCGCCTGCGCAGGCTTCGCGTGCGCGGGACCGATACCCGCGGGACTGGCGTCTGCGGGCTTGGCGTCGCTGGGCTCCGTGTCCGCGGGCTCGACACAGGCAGGACCGGCGTGCGCAGGCTTCGCGTCCGCGGGCTCGACACCCGCAGGCCCTGTGTCCACAAGCCCGGCGTCCGCGCGCTCCGGGTTCGGGCGCTCGACGGCCGCGCGCTGCGCGGCCGTGAACTCGGGCCAGCGCTGGGTGGCGGCGATGTCCGCGCCCCCGGCGTCGGTGGCCGCCGCGTCCGCCGGCTCGGGCCAGAGCTGCTCGGATCTGGTGTCCGCGGGCGCGGTGTCCCCGGGCACGGTGTCCCCGGGCACGGTGCCCCCGGGCTCCGCCGGAGCGGAGGCGGTGGCGCCCGGGAGCGGGGCGGCGGGACGGGTGGCGTCGAGCGGGGGCAGGGTCAGGGTGGCGGGGGAGTCGGTGGCCCAGCTCGGGCGGCGCCCGGTTCGCGACGCGACCTGCTCCTGGGCGGAACCGGCGCCCTCCACGGACGGCGATGCGGTCACCTGTGAGGGCATCGAGGGCCCCGCCCCCACGGAGGCCGGGACCTGCGCCGGCATCGGACGGGCGTGCGCGCCCGCCCCCACCGGCGGACGGACCCCGGACCACACGGGCGTGCCGTGCGGCGGCGTGACCCGGGACGCGACGGCCCCGGGAGCCGCCTGCGCCGGGGCCCGGTCCCCGGCCGCACGTCCCCGCCGCTCCGCCCGGAGCGTGAGGCGCCACACCACGATCGGCGTCGCGGTGATCAGCAGGGCCAGGGAGGCCCAGACCACCATCGCCGGATGCGCGTGCCCCTGCCAGAACCCGGCCCCGATCGCGCCGCCGAACACCGCGATGAAGAAGAGGTGGATCCGGAAGGTCCCGAAGAGCGTGTCGGGGCTCGCCGAGTCCCCCTTGGGCGTCACCACGAACCGGCTCCCGCGCCGCAGCACCGCGTCCAGCAGCGACCGCGCGTACACCGGCGCCGACAGCGCGGACATCACCATGCCGGCGACCCCGCCCGATCCCTCCGGCTCGTGCGGCGAGACGTTGTGCCGCCGGTTCCACACGTACAGCCCGATCTGCAGCGCCGACGCGTTGCCGTACAGCATCAGCCAGACCACCGGGTCGATGTCGACGCCCGAGGCGCCCAGGCCCATGAAGAGCGCGCAGCTCAGGGCCGCCAGGATCCAGTTCAGCGCGGAGATCGGGTAGAAGATGATCATCATCGTGTAGTTGAAGAGCTTGCCCGGCGGCAGCGACCAGAAGCCCTTCACGTACTGCTTGAGGATCGTCTCGTAGGTCCCCCGCGACCACCGCAGCTGCTGCGTGAAGAAGTCGGTCCAGGAGTTCGGCCCCTCGCCGACCGCCAGCACGTCCGGCGTGTACACCGACCTCCACTTGCGGCCGGTGACCGGATTGCGGTGGCGGTGGATCTCGAAGCCGGTCGCCATGTCCTCGGTGATCGAGTCGTACAGCCCGCCGATCTGCCGCAGCGCGGAGATCCGCACCGCGTTGGACGTGCCGACGAACATCGGCGCGCCGTACCGGTTGCCGGCCCGCTGGATCAGGGCGTGGAAGAGGAACTGCTGCGACTCGGCGGCCTTGGTGACGAACGTGTCGTAGTTGCCGTACACCTGCGGGCCGATGACGAACCCGATGTCCGGGTCGCGGAAGAAGCCGAGCATCCGCTCCAGGTAGTTCGGCAGCGGCACGTGGTCGGTGTCGACGGAGGCGAAGAAGTCGTACGCGTCGCCGTGCGCGTCCAGCCACGCGTTGTAGTTGCCGTGCTTGGTCCGCGCGCGGTGCGGGCCCTTCGCCCGGTTCCACCTCTCGACGCCCTTGCGGGAGAAGTGGCGCACGCCGAGCCGGGCGCACACCGCCTTGACCTCGGGGTCGTCGCCCTCGTCGAGCAGCCAGACGTGCATCACGCCCCGGTGGCGGATGCGCACCGCCGCCTCCAGGGTCTTCGTCACCATGGCCAGCGGCTCCTTGCCCGGCACGAACGAGGTGAGGAACGCGACCCGTGTCCCCGCCTGCGGCACCACCGGGACGGGGTCACGGGCGACGAGGGTGGCGTGTGCGTTGGAGAGCACGTTGGCGCAGCGGAAGAGCTCGATCAGGCCGATCGACACCAGCATCACGACGTCCAGCGCCGGCAGGAGGTCGAAGGTCGGGTAGTCGCGCCTGGTCCAGTGCGCGGGCTGGAGCAGCCAGACCAGCAGCCCCACCGAGAGCAGCGGCGCCGCGACCAGCATCAGCGAGACCCGGATGCGGTGCGGCTCCTGCGAGAGCAGCGAGCGGTAGCGGACCGTGTACGGCCGGGACGGGTCGGGGCGGGTGAGCGGCCCGGCGAGCCGGCTGTAGTGCTCGTAGTCGTAGGCCGGCAGGTTCCGCCGCAGCCGCCGGAAGACGCCGGTGGTGGTGGTCGTGCCGGTCGGCGGAGTGTGGCCGGCGGACGCCGGTCCGTGGTGCGGCGAGGCCGCCGTTCTGTTCAGCGGCGTGGTCGTGGACGCGCCGAAGTCCTGCGCGGCGCCTGTCGGCGTCGACGTCATGAAGTCATCCCCCCGCACGCGCACGGCGATGCCGCGGCGCGTGTCCGTTGCGTTGTGGTACGTCCCCCCTGGCCGGCTGCTGTGACGCCCCCCAGCGTCTTCGTCCGGTACGGGGCCCCACCCCCGCCCGCGCGGCGGCAACCGGGCGCCGCGCTCCCCCCAACCGCCGCGTCTCCGCGGCGACTTGTGTCCAAGGGTTCTACGGCCCCGAGCATGATCGCAAGACGCGAAACGCGGTCTTAACCGGTCATACGAGCCTAATGGGGCGGTCAGGGGTGAGGGTGGGGCAAGTGGGATGCGTGCGCGCCCCCTCGTGCCGCCGTGCCCCCCGGACGCTCCGGGCGTCACCGGACATTTCGCACGGGTGCGGGCACAGCAAAAGGCCCCCGCTTGCGCGAGGGCCTCGTCGTGCGCCGCCAGGGACTCGAACCCCGGACCCGCTGATTAAGAGTCAGCTGCTCTAACCAACTGAGCTAGCGGCGCCTGCTGACAGAGAAAACTCTACCCCACCTGGCGGGGTGCTCCCGACCACCCCACCTGCCCCTTTCGTCCCGTGGAGTGGCCGCGTACATCATTCGGACCGTCAGCATGCGCTCCACGCGCGGGGTTGCGAGACTGGTGTACGCACACAAGCGCGGACATTTCCCTACGAAATGTGAGGCAGATCGCATGACTGAGCCGGCCTTCGAGGAGTTCGACCCCGCCGGGGAGTGCGACTGCGCCGGCTGCGTCCACTGGCGGCGGGCGATGCCGGTGGCCGCGGGGGGCGCGTCGGGTGCCGCGCGGCACCCGGCGGGGGCGCGGGTCGTCACGGTCACCGCGGCGGCGGCCACGGCGATGACCGCGGCCCCCGTCACCGCCGCGGCCGTCGCCCCCGCCGCCGTCGCGGCGCCGGCGGACCAGGAGGTGCCCGCGGTGGCCGCCACGGACGGCTCGGGTGGACCCGCACCGCGGGGGGTGGAGGCCGCCGAGGCGGTGGCGGTGGCGGAAGCCGTGGCCGGGTACGGGGCCGCGCCGGGGATGACCGCGGCGACCGGCGAGGGGCGGTCCGCGGACGGAGCCGAGGTTCCGCCGGACGGCGGTGAGCCGGCGGCCGGTGCGGAGGGCCCGACAACCGCGGACGGGGCCACGGGCGCCCGCGCGGCGGTGGCGGACGCGGAAGTCGCCTCCACCGCCCCCGCCGTCCAGGGCGAGATGGCACCGGCCGGCGCCGTCCGAGACGGGGCCGCACCCGCGGAGGCCGCCGAGGTCGCTCCGTACGCCACGGCCGCCCAGGGCGAGGCCTCGCCTGACGGCGGTGTCCTCGCGGCGGAGGCGGATACGGAGGTCAGCCCGCTCGTCCCCGCCGCCCAGGGCGGGACGGCGCAGGTCGAAGCACCCGAAGACGGCGGTACGCCCCCGGCGGTGGCAGGTGCAGAGGTCTCCCCGCCCGCCCCCGCCGCCCAGGGTGAGGTGGCACAGATCGAGGCTGCCCGAGACGGCGGTGCGTCCGCGGCGGTCACGGAGGCGGAGGTCGTCCCGCCCACTCCGGCCGACCAGGGCGAGGTCCCGCCGGGCGGAGCCTCTGGAGGCGGCGGCACGTCCGCGACGGGGGCGGAGGTGGAGGTCCCCCCGCACCCCACGGCCGTCCAGGGCGAGGTCCCGCCGGGTGGAGTCAGTGGAGGCGGCGGTGCGTCCGCGGCGGGGGCGGACACGGAGGTCGTGCCGCTCGCCCCGGCCGTCCAGACCGAAGCCCCGCAGGTCGGGGCCTCGGAGGCGGACGGCAAGGCCACTCCCCAGGCCCCGGCCCCGGCCGAGCATGCCGTCGCGGGGACGGGCGGCGCCGCCCCGGTCTCCGCGGTGCGGCAGGAGGAGGCCGCGAGGGTCGGGGGCCGGGAAGGCGGCGGCGGACGGCCCCCGGTCGCGCGGGGTGAGGTGGCGCGGTCGGGGAACGGAGGCGTGCGGGCGGTGGCGGCCCCGCGGAACGGGGGAGCGCAGGCCGCGCCCCCGCGGGAGACGGCGGTGGGGGCGCGGGACAGGGCGGGACTGCGGCCGGCCTCCCGCGGGGAGATCATCGAGCGGGCCCGGCGGTGGACCGAGGCCGGCGTTCCGTACGACATGGAACGGACCTGGGCCGACGGCTACCGCCAGGACTGCTCCGGCTTCGTGTCGATGGCCTGGGGCCTTCCCGGCAACGCCTGGACCGGCAACCTCGACGACTACGCCGTGCGGATCTCCCACGAGGAGCTCAGCCCCGGCGACATCCTGCTCTTCCACAACGCCGCCGACCCCCAGACCGGCTCCCACGTCGTCATCTTCGGCGGCTGGACCGACTACACCCACACCCGTTACGTCGCCTACGAGCAGACCCGCCCGCACGCCGTGCGCCGGGTGCTCGATCACCCGTACCCGGTCAACGGCGACCGTTACGTTCCCTACCGCTACCGGGCGCTCGCCCCCGGCGGCGGCTCCGGCGAGGAGGCCGCCTTCCCGGGCCGCGCCTCCTTCGGCCCCGGGGCCACCAACGCGCACGTCACCCGCCTGGGCCGGATGCTCGTCGAACGCGGCGGCGCCCGGTTCTACACCGACGGTCCCGGCGCTCGATGGGGCGATGCCGACCGCAGGGCGGTCCAGGCGTTCCAGCGCGCCCAGGGCTGGGCGGGCAAGGAGGCCGACGGGCTTCCCGGGCCGCACACCTGGCGCCTGCTGGTCACCGGGCGCGGCCGTGACATCCCGCCGCCGGGAACGCCCTCCTCGCACGGGGTCGCCGGCTACCCCGGCCGGGCCGCGTTCCGCCCGGGGGCGAAGAACGCGTACGTCACGCAGCTGGGACGGCAGCTGGTGAAGAAGGGGTACGGCCGCCACTACACCGACGGTCCCGGCCCCGAATGGACGGACGCCGACCGCAGGGCGGTCCAGGCATTCCAGCGTGCCCAGGGCTGGCGCGGCGGCGCCGCCGACGGCTACCCGGGGCCGGAGACCTGGCGTCGGCTCTTCTCCTGAACCGAAGAAGCGACGAAGCGACGAGCAGCACCGGAACGGAACGAGGGGCAACTGGCATGACAGCGACGACCGACGAGATCCCGGCCACGGGACCCGACCCCGAACCCGCCGTAGGGCCCGCCTCCCCCGGCGGACCCCCGGCCCTCCCCCCGGCGGCATCCCCCGCTCCCTCCCCACCCGCGATCCCCGCAGCCGCCCAGGCACCGGCACCGGCACCGGCTCAGGTATCGGCCCACGCCCAGGAACCAGCCAACCCCCACCCGCACGCTCCGGCCCCCGTGCCCGCCACCGCCGGCGTCGCGGCCACCGCCGCCGTGTCCGCGGCGCTGTCCGCCGCGCAGCCCGCTCCGGCGGCCGTCCGTCCGCAGGGACGGCTGATCCAGAACGAGGCCACCACCGAGATCCCCGTCCACCTCCTCTTCCGCGACGACACCATGACCGGCGCGCAGCCCGCAGTGGTCGCCCGCGTCGAGACCACCGGCACCGTCGCGGCCCTCGGGGCCACCGGCGCCGGCGCCGGGGCACCCGCCGCGGCCGGAGCCGTCGGCCCGCAGCGCCCGTCGCGCCCGGCCCGCCGGCGTCCGGCCCCGCTCCCCGCGGTGGCCGCCGACGTCGACCCGGCGCTGGAGGAGCGGCCGGGCCGTGCCGTGCCGGGCGCGCTCGGGGTGCTGGCGGGCGCCGTCGGACTGGCCGGCGGCGTCCTGACCACCTGGTGGGCCGGCGTGGTGCCGCCCGCCGCGCTGGAGATCGCCGGCCTGCCCGTCGCGGAGGCCGGGGCGGGCGGCTTCGGTCTCGGCCGGTGGGCCGCCTGGACCGGGTCCGCCGCCCTCGGCCTGTTCGGCTTCGGCGGCCTGGCCCGCGGCAACACCGGCCGCGCCTGGGTGCTGGGCATGTTCGGCCGCTACCGCGGCACCGTCCGCCGCACCGGCCTGCTCTGGGTCAACCCGCTGCTGCTGCGCCGCAGGGTCGACGTCCGGCTGCGGCACTGGCGCAGTGAACCGCTGTGCGCGAGCGACCCCAACGGCGTGGCACTGCGGGTGCGCACGCTGGTGGTGTGGCGGGTCAAGGACACCGCCCGGGCGGTGCACGCGGTGGAGGACCACGAGGAGTACCTGCGCCGCTGCGTGGAGGCGGCACTGGCCCGGATCCCGGTGGACCCGCCGATGGAGCCGGCCGACGAGCGTCCCGGTGAGGACGGGGACGAGCCGGGTCTGGAGGAGGCGCTGACCGGCCAGGTCGCCGCCGACGCCAAGGCGGTCGGGCTCGAGGTCTTCGCCGTGCGGCCGATCCGCGTCGAGTACGCCCCCGAGGTGGCCGCGGTCATGCAGCGGCGGCGGATCGCCGCGCTCGACGCCCGGCAGCGGGCCGGGGTGCTCAGCGCGGTGGTGGACTCCGTCGAGGACACCGTCAACCGCCTCACCCTGCGCGGGCTGGTGGAGCTGGACGACTACGAGCGCAAGGTCCTGGTGAAGGACCTGACCATCGCCTTCTGCGCGGGACGCGGGGAGGCCGCGCCCTAGCAGGCCGCGCCCTGACCGTCGTCCCGGTTCCGGGAGTTGGAGGATCCGCCCGTTCCGCAAGAGCGGCCGAGATTGGTATGGACATGTCTAGATCACGTTTCTACTGTGAGACTTGGTCTAGACCTTCACCGCACCATCAGCTCGGCTCAGTTCGGTTCAGTTCGGTACGGCTCAAGGACCCCCCACCCCCAGGGAGCGTCGGCATGCGCAAACGCACGAAGTTGTACGCGGCCTCGGTCGGTCTGGCCACTGTGGGAGCCATGGTGCTCTCCACCGGTGGCGCCACCGGCCACGGCTACACGGACCTGCCCGTCAGCCGGCAGAAGCTCTGTCAGAACGGCACCGTGACGAACTGCGGCTCCATCCAGTGGGAGCCGCAGAGCGTCGAGGGCCCCAAGGGCTTCCCGGCCGCCGGCCCCGCCGACGGAGACATCTGCTCGGCGGGCCACTCCACCTTCAACCAGCTCGACCAGCCCAAGACCCCGTCGGGCGCCGCCTGGCCCGCCACCAAGGTCACGTCCGGGCAGAGCTACACCTTCCGGTGGCAGTTCACCGCCCGGCACTCGACGACCGACTTCCGCTACTACGTCACCAAGCCGGGCTGGAACCAGAGCCACCCGCTGGCCCGGTCGGACCTCAACCTGACGCCGTTCCTCACGGTGCCGTACAACAACCAGCAGCCGCCGCAGACGCTCTCGCACAGCGGCACGCTGCCGGGCGGCCTCAGCGGCCGGCACGTGATCGTCGCGGTATGGACGGTCGCCGACACCGCGAACGCCTTCTACGCCTGCTCGGACGTCACCTTCTGACCGAGGTGACCCGTCCCGGGACCGCGTGAACGTCGAAGGGCCCCTCGCCGAGGCGAGGGGCCCTTCTTCTGTGCGCCGCCAGGGACTCGAACCCCGGACCCGCTGATTAAGAGTCAGCTGCTCTAACCAACTGAGCTAGCGGCGCATGACTCCCGCCGTCCGCTTCCGCGGCCGGCGACGAAGAAAATACTACCTGGTCCTCCGGGGTGCTCGTGACCAATTTCCGCCGGTCATGATCACGGGCCGGGGCGGGCAGGGGGCCCGGCCCGCCCCGCCGCTCACGCGCCGATGGACAGGGACAGCATCACCGGCGTCGCCTCCCGGTGGAGCTTGTCGGCGGCGCTGCGCAGCCGGTGCGCCTGGCTCACCGGCATGGACAGCGCGAGGCTGGTCACCCGCGCGCCGGAGGAGATCGGGACCGCCGCGCAGACCGTGCCCACCGCGTACTCCTGGATGTCCAGCATCGGCGCGGTGGGCGGCTGGGCCTCCAGGTGGGACAGGAGCAGCCGCTCGCTGGTGATGGTGCGCGAGGTCAGCCGGGCCAGCCGGTGCCGGGAGAGGTGGTCGCGGCGGCCGTCCCCGTCGAGCTGTCCCAGCAGGCTCTTGCCCACGGCGCTGGCGTGGGCGGCCCAGCGGAAGTCCACCCACTCGTTGACCGCCGGGGTCTCGGGGCCGGCGGCGTACTGGGAGACGTGCACCTCGCCGTCGACGTAACGGCTGAGGTAGACCGCCGCCCCGACGTCCTCGCGCAGCCGGTTCAGGGTGCGCTGCAGCTTCGCGCGCAGTGCCCGGTCACGTCCGTCCACCGAGGTCAGGCGGGCGAAGGTGTCACCGACGGCGTACGCGCCGTCCGGCATACGCAGGACGAAGCCCTCCCGCCTCAGCATCCGCAGCAGCGTGGTCAGGCGCCGCGGTGCGAGGTCGAGCTGACGGCCGAGCTCTGCGTCGGTGATTCCGGCGGGATGCCGCTCCACGACGTCCAGGACCCGGAGGGCCTCCTGGACCGTGTGGCGCGACGCGGCCGGTTCGTTCAGCGCCACGGTTTCCCCCTGCGCCAGCGTGTTCGGGCCGTTCCCCACTCCCGGTGGAGCGGGGCCGATCGACCCGTTTCACGATACCGGTGCGTAGCTATTCGGACAGGGCCTTCCGGCCCTGCCGCGATCTCCTCGGCGCGCTTTCGCAGGTGGCATATGCCAGCGGAACGCACCAGTTTATGAAGGCCGGGGCGGCGGGCCGGCGGAGCGCGAACTCAGACCTGCACCAGCGGCTCACGGGTGAAGAGAGCGCCCAGTTCCGGGGCGTTCACCCGGCGGTCGGTCAGGCGCAGGGCCTCCCACGCCGACACCTGGTTCGCGGTGAGCACCGGCTTGCCCACCGCCGCCTCCAGCGCCGGCAGCGAGGAGACGGTGTGCAGCGCGCTGTCCGGAACCAGTACGGCGTCCGCCTCCGGATGGTCGGCCGCCAGCACCAGCTCGTGCACCCGGTCGGGACCCCACGACGCCACGTCCGACGCCGTGACCGCGCCCGCGCCGTGAACCGAGACGGCCCGGACGCCCGCGCCCTCCTCCAGGAAGGAGACGAACAGCTCGGCCACGTCCTCCGGATAGGTGGCCGCCACCGCCACCCGCCGCGCGCCCACCTCGCGCACCGCGTGCACGAAGGCGAACGAGGCCGAGGAGGCCGGCATCCCGGCGGCCACCGCCAGTGACCGCACCTGCTCGCGCGAGGCCTCCCAGCCGTCCACGAAACTGCCCGCCGTGTTCACCCAGACCACGGCCTCGGCGCCCGACAGCCGCAACTGCTCGCAGGCGCTCGCCAGCGGCCCCGGCGCGCCCGTCTCCCGCAGCACATCCACCCGCCGCACGTCCTCACCGAGCTCGGTGTGGACCACGTCGACCCGGATGTCGCTGCCGATGAGCTGCTCGATACGGGGGTAGTCGTCCTCGGCCGAATGGCCCGGGTAGATGAATCCGAGTGCGGTCATGTCAGCCTCTCCGTCACCTTCACGTGCACCGGCACCGTCGTTCCGGTCCTTTCCGGGTACCCAGCACCGCCCGGGAAACCGATCGGATTAGGCCATCGGAGCTCGGGTAGGCGCGCGGCCATGTCTTCACCTCCCTTCAAGAAGGAAAGACCACTCACCCGGCGGAGCCTGCTGGGCGTGGGGGCCGCCGCGGCCGCCGCGCTCGGCGTCTCCGCGTGCAGCCGGGTCCCGACCGAGGACGGAAAGAACGGCGGTGACCTGCTGGAACGCCTGCGCGCGCTGGGCGTGGTGCGGGTCGGCATAGCCGGCGAAATACCCTTCGGCTACATCGACAAGGACGGGAACCTCACCGGCGAGGCCCCCGAGCTCGCCCGGGTGATCTTCAAGCGCCTGGGGGTCGACTCCGTCCAGCCGGTGCCGACCGAATTCGGCTCGCTGATCCCGGGCCTCAACTCCCAGCAGTTCGACGTCGTCGCCGCCGGCATGTACGTCAACAAGGAACGCTGCGCGCAGGTGATCTTCGCCGACCCCGACTACCAGATGCTCGACTCCTTCGTCGTCCGCAAGGGCAACCCGAAGGGCCTGCGCACCTACCGGGACGTCGTCGAGAAGAAGGCGAAGTTCGCCACCGGGACCGGCTACGCCGAGATCGAGTACGCGATCGACGCCGGCATACCGGAGAGCGAGATCCTGATCGTGCCCGACCAGGTGGCCGGACTGAACGCAGTCGAGTCCGGACGCGCCGACGTGTTCGCGGGCACCGCCGTCACCACCCGCGAGGTGGTCAAGAAGTCGGGCAAGGCCGAGGCCACCGAGCCGTTCGCCCCGATCGTGGACGGCAAGAAGCGGATCGACGGCGGCGCCTTCGCCTTCCGGCCCACCGAGACCCGGCTGCGCGACGCCTTCAACACCGAGCTCCACAAGATGAAGAAGAGCGGCGAGCTGCTCCGCGTCCTGCGGCCCTTCGGGTTCACCGAGTCGGAGATGACCGACCTGACCGCGAAGGAGCTGTGCGCCCGATGAACAGCTCGATGACCTCCGGCCTGTGGGAACTGGTGCTGAACGGTGTCTGGATCACCGTCCAGCTGCTGGTGCTCAGCGCCGTCCTCGCCACCGCCGTCGCCTTCGTCGTCGGCATCGCCCGCACGCACCGGCTGTGGATCGTCCGCTTCCTGGCGGGGTTCTACACCGAGGTGTTCCGCGGCACCTCCGCGCTGATCATGATGTTCTGGGTCTTCTTCGTGATGCCCACCGCCTTCGGCTGGCAGCTGGTCCCGCTGTGGGCCGGCACCCTCGCCCTGGGCCTGACCTACGGCGCGTACGGCGCCGAGGTGGTCCGCGGCGCCATCGCCGCCGTGCCCCAGGGACAGCGTGACGCGGGCATCGCGCTCAGCCTCACCCCCTGGCAGCGGATGCGGCTGGTCCTGCTCCCGCAGTCCGTGCCCGAGATGATCCCGCCGTTCTGCAACCTGCTGATCGAGCTGCTCAAGGGCACCGCCCTGGTGTCGATCATGGGCATGGGCGACCTGGCGTTCAGCGGCAACCTGATCCGGCTGGCCCTCCAGGAGAGCACCGAGATCTACACCTACATCCTGGTCATCTACTTCGCCCTCGCCTTCCTGCTGACGCGGGTCATGCGCGGACTGGAGAAGAACCTCAAGGTCCGCACCGGCCGGACCGTGCGGACGGCCACCCCCGAGGCCACGGCCGGCTCGAAGGCGGGTGCTGCCGCGTGAACTGGGACTGGAACGCTGTCGCGGACTTCATGCCGCACTTCTGGGACGGCCTGCTGGTCACCCTGCAGGCGCTGGCGCTGGGCTCCCTGCTCTCCTTCACCCTCGGCCTGGTGTGGACGCTGCTGATGAGGGTCCCGAGCCGCTGGGTGCGCTGGCCCGTCGGCGTGTTCACCGAGTTCGTCCGGAACACGCCGCTGCTGGTGCAGCTCTTCTTCCTCTTCTACGTCCTGCCCGAATGGGGCCTGACCCTCTCCGCCCTGACCATGGGCGTCATCGGTCTGGGCCTGCACTACTCGACCTACACCATGCAGGTCTATCGCGCCGGCATCGAAGGCGTGCCGGCCGGCCAGTGGGAGGCCGCCAAGGCGCTCAACCTGCCGCTGCGCCGCACCTGGACCGCGGTGATCCTGCCGCAGGCCGTGCGGCGCGTGGTGCCCGCGCTGGGCAACTACGTGATCTCGATGCTCAAGGACACGCCGCTGCTGATGACCGTCACCGTCCTGGAGATGCTCGGCGAGGCGCGGCTCTTCTCGCAGAACGCCTTCCGGTTCACCGAGCCGGTGACGGTGATCGGCGTGGCCTTCATCGTCATCTCCTACCTCGCCTCCCTCCTCCTGCGATCCCTGGAGCGACGTCTTGTCTGACACCCTCCCCACCCCTGATCCCCTGACCCCAACCCCCGCGCGCACCGCCGCCCCCGGGGAGCTGATCCGGTTCGACCAGGTCACCAAGCGGTTCGGCGAGAACACGGTGCTGGACCGGCTGGACTTCTCCGTGGAGGCCGGCAAGCACGTCACCCTGATCGGCCCGTCCGGCTCCGGCAAGACCACCATCCTGCGGATGCTGATGACGCTGACCAGGCCCGACGAGGGCACCATCACCGTCGACGGCAGAAAGCTGTACCCGGCCAAGCGCCGGGAGGTCGCCGAGGTGCGCAAGAACATCGGCATGGTGTTCCAGCAGTTCAACCTCTTCCCCAACATGAAGGTGCTGCGCAACGTCACCGAGGCGCCGGTCACCGTCCTCGGCCTGTCCAAGGACGAGGCCGAGGCGCGGGCGCGCGAGCTCCTGGAGCTGGTCGGGCTCGCCGACAAGTGCGACGTCTACCCCTCGCAGCTCTCCGGCGGCCAGCAGCAGCGCGTCGCCATCGCGCGGGCGCTGGCGATGCGTCCGCAGGTGCTGCTCCTCGACGAGGTGACCTCGGCGCTCGACCCCGAGCTGGTGGCCGGCGTGCTGGACGTGCTGCGCGACATCGCGCGGTCCACCGACATCACCATGCTGTGCGTCACCCACGAGATGAACTTCGCGCGTGACATCTCCGACGACGTGCTGATGTTCGACGGCGGCCGGGTCATCGAGTCGGGTCCGCCGGAGCGGATGTTCGAGGACCCGACCCACGAGCGGACCCGGGAGTTCCTGGGCGCGGTGCTCTGACGTCGTACGGCAGCGGCCCCTCGGGGTCGGCGCGGCGGGGCGGTGGCGGAATACGCCACCGC